>NZ_JAXCMJ010000035.1:0-37771 GCF_038084995.1 Sphingomonas sp. 2378 | reverse complement strand
AACGACCCAGGCGACCTCCCCGTCGCCGGTCGGTGATGCGCGCCTCAACGATCCGGGGCTTGTCAGCGCGGCCTTCGACGATTCATGGTCGACCCTCGAACAGGAGGTCGCGCTGATCGATCGGCTGTTCGGCGGCGAGATCGCCGCGCTGTTCGAAAGGCCTGGTCATGGGAAACGACACGTTCGCGGGTAAGCGCGTCTTCGTCTACGCGCGGGTTTCGACCACGCGGCAGGAGAAGAACGACCTGTCGCTGCCGGATCAGATCGCCACCGCCGAACGCTGGATCGAGGATCATGGCGCGCAGGCCGTCCGAGTCTTCTCAGAGGCGGGCAGCGCTACCGACGATCATCGGCGCGCCTTCCGCGAGATGATCGCGCTCGCCGAGTCGGACGAGCACCCGGTCGACATCATTCTCGCGCATTCGCTGTCGCGGCTGTTCCGCAACGCGCTCGACTTCATGCAGTATCGCGAGCGGCTCCGCAGCAAAAAGATCCGCATTATTTCGGTGACGCAGAATTTCGGCGACGATCCGACGTCCGACCTCGCCGTGTCGATGCTCGCCGTCTTCGACGAATATCATTCCGCCGAGAACGCCAAGCACGTTCGTCGCACCATGGTGGCCAACGCCGTCAACGGTTTCTGGAACGGGCAGACGCCGCCGATCGGCTTCCGCACCTGCACCGTGCCGCAGGCGCGCGGCAAGGACCGCAAAAAGCTGGAGCATGACCCCGAGACCGTCGACATGGTCCGCTACATCTTCAGGACGTACCTTGAGGGCACGGCGAGCGGGCCGATCGGTGTCACGGGCTTGGCGCATCACCTCAACGAACGCGGCTACCGTATCCGGGGCAAGCGGTTCAGCATCGGCACGCTGCACAACATCCTGACCAACACCGCCTATATCGGCTATGTCATCTTCAACCGCCGGGACTCGCGGACGGGCGAGACGCGGCCGGAAAGCGATTGGGTGCCGATCCCGGTCCCGCCGATTATCGATGAAGAGACGTTCTACGCGGTCCGCCAGCAGATGGCCGATCGTGACCCACGGATGGGCGAAGCGGCTGCGAAGACCAACATGAACCTGCTGACCAGCCGCGCGGTCTGCGGTTGCGGGGGGGACGGCTGTGGTGCGGGGATGATGACCAGCACCGGCAAGTCCGGTCAGTATCGCTATTACGCCTGTTCGGCGCGGATCAAGCGCGGACCGGAAGCATGCTCGGGACGCCGCGTTCCGATGGAGCAGCTGGACGATCTGGTCGTCGGCGCGGTGACCCGCCATCTCGTCCAGCCGGAACGGCTGACCACGCTTCTGCAGACATGGCTGGACCGGTCGGCCACCGCCGTCGCGGAGCGCGCCGCTGAACTGAAACGGCTACGCGCCCGGCTGACCCAACTCGATGGCGAAAGCGCTAGCGTAATCAGGCTGGTCCGGAACAACACGCTGAGCCCCGACGATCCGCAAGTCGCCAGTGAACTCGGCAACATCCGTGCGCAGAAGGCCAGCACCCAAGCCGACATCGCCGTCCTCGAACGGCAGCTCGACGCTGGTGATCGGCGAATCACGCCTGAAATCATCGCCCGGTTCGGCGATCTGCTTCGCCGTAAGCTAGACGAATCGGACGGCAGGATGCGCAAGGAATACATCCACCTGCTCGTGGACCGCGTCGAAGTCGGCGACCGCGAGGTTCGGATCACGGGGCGTAACGCGATGCTGGAACGCGCGATCATAGCATCCCAGACGCCGAGTGCCGCAGTGCCCAAAGCTGAACAGAAATGGCGCGCCCGGAGGGATTCGAACCCCCGACCGAGGAGGTAGAAGCTCCTTGCTCTATCCAACTGAGCTACGGACGCGCGGATGGCGGGGTTCCTAGCGTGGTTTGCTTGGGTTGGGAATGGCGATAAATACCGATCCGAACGGCGCGAAGGGGCAGGGGTTTGAACGTGGAACGGGTGGTCGCGGACCGCGACATGGAACGGGGCGCGTTCCGGTGGTTCGACTTCGTCATGGCGGCGTTCGTCACCATCCTGCTGCTCTCCAACGTCATCGGCGCGGGGAAGGTCGCGGTCATCAACCTGCCGCTCATTGGCGAATGGCCGTTCGGGGCGGGTATCCTGTTCTTTCCGCTTAGCTATGTGATCGGCGACGTGCTGACCGAAGTCTATGGTTATGCGCGAGCCCGGCGGGTGATCTGGGCGGGGACGGCGGCGGTGCTGTTCATGGCGTTCATGAGCTTCGTCGTCGTCGCGCTGCCTCCGGCTCCGACCTGGACCAACCAGGCGGCCTATGAGGTGATCTTCGGGCAGGTGCCGCGTATCGTCTTCGCCAGCGTCTGCGCCTTCTGGGCGGGGGAGTTCACCAATGCCTATGTCATGGCGCGGATGAAGGTGTGGACGGGCGGGCGGCACCTCTGGTCGCGGACCATCGGCTCGACGCTGGTGGGGCAGGGGGTGGACAGCCTGATCTTCTATCCGCTGGCCTTTTGGGGGGCGGAAGGGTGGACGACGCATCTGGTGATCGTCGTTCTGTTCACCCAATGGGCGCTGAAAGTGGGCTGGGAGGTGATCCTGACTCCGGTGACCTATCTGATCGTCGGCTGGCTGAAGCGGGCCGAGGGGGTGGACGTGTTTGACGAGGGGACAGACTTCACGCCGTTCCGGGCGCGGGTTTGAGCGAGGATTTGGTTCGCGCGAAGCCGCGATGACGCGAAGGTTTTTTATAAGAGATTGGTTCGCGCGGAGGCGCGGAGGACGCAGAGAGGGCGGACGCAGCGGCAGCTTCATGCTTCTGTCAAAAACCTGAGTGGGGCAGGAAGACGTCGCCAAGTACGAGACACCTCCGCGTCCTCCGCGCCTCCGCGCCTCCGCGCGAACCAACCTTCTTCTTCGCGTCATCGCGGCTTCGTGTGAACTCCAATGAAAAGGGGAAGCGAGCCACCCCACTTCCCCTTTCAAATGTCATCCCGTGGCCTTCGACTTCGCTCAGGCTGAACGGAGGTAAAGGTTACGCTCCCACCATCTCCAGCAGGCCCTCGAACAGGCGTCGGCCATGGTCGCCGCCGTGCGCGGCTTCGATGCGGCGCTCGGGGTGGGGCATCATGCCCAGCACGTTGCGACGCTCGTTCAGCACGCCCGCGATGCCCCGGGCCGAGCCGTTCACGTCCTCGGCATAGCGGAACGCCACGCGGCCTTCGCCTTCCAGCCGGTCCAGCGTCTCGGCATCGGCGAAGTAATTGCCGTCATGATGCGCGACGGGAATGCGGATCGTCTCGCCCTCGGCATAGAGGCGCGTGAAGGCGCTGTCGGTGTTCGCCACCTCCAGGTCCACGTCGCGGCACACGAAGTTGAGCGACCGGTTGCGCATCAGCGCGCCGGGCAGCAGCCCGGTCTCCGCCAGTACCTGGAAGCCGTTGCACACGCCGAACACCGGCATGCCCTTGTTCGCGCTGTCCACCACCGCGCGCATGATCGGCGAGCGGGCCGCGATCGCGCCGCAGCGGAGGTAATCGCCATAGGAAAAGCCGCCCGGCACGCCGATCAGCCCCAGCCCCTCGGGGAGTTCGTTGTCGCCGTGCCAGACCATGGCCGGCTTGACGCCCGTCACCGCCTCCAGCGCGACGGCGAGGTCGCGGTCGCAGTTCGAGCCCGGAAAGACGATCACGGCGGTCTTCATCAGGCGCGCTCCACCCGGTAATTCTCGATCACGGTGTTGGCCAGCAACTGGCGGCACATCTCATCGATCTGCGCGTCGGTCGTCTCGTCGGCGACCTGCATCTCGATCAGCTTGCCTGCGCGCACGTCGTCGACGCCCGCAAAGCCCAGGCTGCCCAGCGCGTGCTGGATCGCCTTGCCCTGCGGATCGAGCACGCCGGGCTTCAGGGTGACGAAAATCTTCAGCTTCATGACTTGCCCCGGCTCTTGCGGTGTTCTTCCAGGTCGAGGACGGCGGTGTCGCCCCCCTCGGGCAGCAGGCCCAGACGGCGCGCCACTTCCTGATAGGCCTCCACCTCGCCGCCCAGGTCGCGACGAAAGCGATCCTTGTCCAGCTTTTCGTTGGTGGTCATGTCCCACAGGCGGCAGCCATCGGGGCTGATCTCGTCGGCCAGGATGATCCGGCCGAAGTCATTGTCCCAGATGCGGCCGAATTCCAGCTTGAAGTCGACCAGGCGGATGCCGATCGCGGCGAACATCCCCGACAGGAAATCGTTCACGCGGATCGCCAGGTCGGCGATGTCGTGCATCTCTTCCTGGCTGGCCCAGCCGAAGCAGGCGATATGCTCGTCGGTGACCATCGGGTCGCCCAGCGCATCGTCCTTGTAATAATATTCGATGATCGTGCGGGGCAGCTTCACGCCCTCTTCGATGCCCAGACGCTTGGACAGCGAGCCCGCCGCGACGTTGCGCACCACGACTTCGATCGGCACGATCTCGACCTGGCGGATCAGCTGCTCGCGCATGTTCAGGCGGCGGATGAAGTGGGTCGGCACGCCGATATGGTCGAGCATGGTGAAGACATGCTCGGAGATGCGGTTGTTCAGCACGCCCTTGCCGTTGATCGTGCCCTTTTTCTGGGCATTGAACGCGGTGGCGTCGTCCTTGAAATACTGGATCAGCGTGCCGGGCTCGGGGCCCTCGTACAGGATCTTGGCCTTGCCTTCGTAGATTTGGCGGCGGCGAGCCATGCGGCGGTCCCCTGAAATGAGTACGGCCCCGGCGCCCCCATGCTGAGGCCCGAGGCGGGATGGGGCGGCCTATAAAGGAAGGAGCGCGGCGGTGCAATGGAGCCGGGCATGCGGATAGGATTCCGCCCTGAAATGGACATGACAAGATAAAAATGCCGTCACCTTTGGTCCATGATGGATAAATGGTCGATGATCGATGAAAATAACGTAACGCGGAAAGAACAGGAAACCGATCGTCGAAGTTGTTGGTTCTTGGACATGCTTGCAAAGGAGGTGGTCATGAACAAGTTGATGATCGGTGTTGTTGGTGGGGCTCTGGTGCTGACGGCGGGAACTGCCGTTGCGCGGCCGATTGATGCAGCACAGCAGCCGCTGATCTGAGAGCAGGCGCATGTCCCGCTCGCCAACGGCATGGAGGCCATCGCGGTGGTCAAGAACGGCAACAACGAACGCACAGTCGCCTGCCGCGACACGGCGGATGTCCTCGCCACCTTCCGCCCCGAGGTCGTCGCCTTCGCGCCCGGCCACACGACAAAGGGCAAGGCCGTGACCAAGGAGGAGGTCGCCGGGGTCGAGACCTTCACCCCCGTCGCCTTCCAGAACTGCACCGTAGCCGCGGGCGATCACTTCCAGCAGGATGTGGCGCAGGCCCAGGCGAACCAGTCGTAATTCGCCCGGCGTCGCCGGACAGAAAGCGGGCGCGATACCCATCGCGCCCGCTTTCGTCCTTTGAGGGGGCGTTCCCTATTTGATCCGCCCGATTGCCCCGGCCCCAAGGGCTTGCTAGAAGCTCATGCTCCATGGCGATCGATCTCCGCGACAATCCCCCCGTCGGCATCCTCGATGCCCCGTTCGACAGTGCGTTGTCCGAGCGGTATCTGGTCTATGCGCTGTCCACGATCACCGCGCGCTCGCTGCCCGATGTGCGCGACGGGCTGAAGCCCGTGCACCGGCGGCTGCTCTGGGCGATGCGGCTACTGAAGCTCGATCCGGCGGCGGGCTATAAGAAGTGCGCGCGTGTCGTCGGCGATGTGATCGGTAAATATCACCCGCATGGCGACCAGTCGGTCTATGACGCGATGGTCCGCCTGGCGCAGGATTTCGCACTGCGTTATCCGCTGGTCGACGGGCAGGGCAACTTCGGCAATATCGACGGCGATAACGCCGCCGCGTACCGTTATACCGAGGCGCGGCTGACCCAGGTCGCGATCGACCTGATGGACGGGCTGGACGAAGACGCCGTCGCCTATCGCCCGACCTATAATGGCGAGGAGCAGGAGCCCGAACTCTTCCCCGGCCTGTTCCCCAATCTGCTGGCGAACGGCGCGAGTGGCATCGCGGTCGGCATGGCGACCAGCATCCCGCCCCACAACGCCGCGGAGTTGCTGGAGGCCGCGATCCTGCTGGTGGACCAGCCGGATGCGGACGACGATGCGATCCTGGCGCTGGTCAAGGGGCCGGACTTCCCCACCGGCGGTCTCGTCGTCGATGCGCCCGCCATCCTGCGCGAAAGCTACACCACCGGCCGGGGCGGCTTCCGCGTCCGCGCCCGCTGGGAGATCGAGCGGGAGAAGGGCGGCGGCTGGCAGATCGTCATCAGCGAAATCCCCTACGGCGTCGCCAAGGGCAAGCTGATCGAACAGATCGCCACGCTCATCAACGACAAGAAGCTGCCGATCCTGGCGGATGTTCGCGACGAATCGGATGCCCAGGTCCGCATCGTGCTGGAGCCGCGCGCGCGCACCGTCGATCCGCAGGTGCTGATGGACGGGTTGTTCCGCTTCTCCGATCTGGAGACGCGGGTCAGCCTGAACCTCAACGTGCTGGACAAGGACCGCACCCCGCGCGTCATGAGCTTGCGCGAGGCACTGGCCGCCTGGGTCGAGCATCAGTTCGTGGTGCTGCGCCGTCGCTCCGAACATCGCCTGGGCAAGATCGCCGACCGGATCGAACTGCTCGAAGGCTATCTGGTCGCCTATCTCAACCTGGACCGCGTGATCGAGATCATCCGCACCGAGGATGAGCCCAAGGCGGTGATGATCGAGGAATTTCGCCTGACCGACCGTCAGGCCGAGGCGATCCTCAACATGCGCCTCCGGTCGCTCCGCCGCCTCGAAGAATTCGAGATTCGCGGCGAGCGCGACAAGCTGGACAAGGAACGCGAGCAACTGACCTTGCTGCTCGGCTCCGAACAGCGCCAGCGGACGCGGATGAAAAAGGATCTTGGCAAGATCCGCGACCGCTATGGCCCCGAAACCGTACTGGGCGCACGCCGCACGCTGATCGAGGAAGCCGCGCCGACCCGCGACATACCCCTGGAGGCGATGATCGAACGCGAACCGATCACCGTCATCCTGTCGCAGCGCGGCTGGATCCGCGCGATGAAGGGGCATGTCGATCTCGCCTCCGCCGACACCGCCAAGTTCAAGGAAGGGGACGGCCCCGCCTTCGCCTTCCACGCGCAGACGACCGACAAGCTGTTGCTGGCGGCGGCGAACGGGCGGTTCTTCACGCTTTCCGCCGACAAGCTGCCGGGCGGGCGCGGCTTCGGCGAGCCGGTGCGCGCGATGATCGACCTGGACGGATCGATCGGCATCGTCGGCTTCCTGCCTGCCGCCCGCGCCGCCAAGCTGCTGGTCGCGGCATCGGACGGGCGCGGCTTCATCGTGCCCGCCGCCGACACCATCGCCGAGACGCGGAAAGGAAAGACGGTGCTGACCCCACGCGCCGGAGCGACGTTGAAGGTCGTGCGACCGATCGGCCCCGAGCATGATTATGTCGCGGCGATCGGCGACAATCGCAAATTGCTGGTCTTCCCCCTGACCGAGTTCGTCGAGCTGTCGCGCGGCACCGGCGTCCAGTTGCAACGCTATCGGGACGGCGGTCTGTCGGATGCGACGACCTTTACGTTCAAGGACGGCCTCAGTTGGACCATGGGCGGGGAAAGCGGGCGGACCCGCACGGAAACCGATCTGTCGGCCTGGCGAACGGCGCGCGGTGCGGCGGGACGGATGCCGCCGACCGGCTTCCCCCGCGACAATCGGTTCGACTGACGGGACTCGGTCTGCCGCTATTCTAAAGGCTTAGGACGAAGGCCGCGGATCGGGCGAAGCTTATCTCGCTCATTTTTAGGCGGTTTTAACGTTCGTCCGCTATTCGGAGCAGGAGATGGCTTCGATTGCTTATCCGACGCAACGTCCTTCGGCGCGAAGATTCGCGTCGCTGACGTCATGCGCGATCCGGATCATGGCGATTCCGGCGGCGGAAATCCGACTGTCCCAAGGGCGCCTGACCGTCGCCGCCGTCAACGATGCATTCCGTCGCGCCGGGTTGGACGAAGACCGGACCCAGACGATGCTGATGACCGAGCTGGCGCAGCGGATCGAGGCGTTTCTGGCGTCCGACCAGGGCTCGGTCGAATTCCCGCTGCAACTGGGCGACGCGATCGACTGCCGCTATTTCCAGGCGACGTTGACGCGGCCTGCGGAAGGGGAGACTGGCATTTGCGTCCTCATGCTGGTCGATCACACGGCGCAGCATCATACCGAGCGCAGCCTTCGTCGCGAGATGACGACCGACAGCCTGACCGGCCTGCCCAATCGGCAGGGCTTTGGCGACCTGATCGAATCGGTGATGGCGACGGGGCAGCGCCATGCGGTGCTGGTCATCGACCTCAACCGGTTCGGGCGGCTGAACGCCTGTATGGGGTCGCTGGTCGGGGACGAGTTGCTCATCACCGTGGCCCGCCGGGTCAAGGGGGCGCTGCGGTCGCGCGACTCGATCGGCCGGATCGGCGGCAACGAATTCGGCATCCTGATGATGATCGACGGCAGCGAGGACGAGGCGCATGTCCTGGCCGAACGGATCGACCGCGCGATGCGCGCGCCGTTCCGGCTGACCGATTACGAGGTCAATGTCGAGGCATCGGTCGGCATCGCCTTCAACGAGGGGCCGGACGGCGATGCGGAGGAGCTTATCCGCCACGCCCAGTTCGCGGTCAAACACGCCAAGTCGGCGGGCCGCACCGAAATCTATCACCCCCAGGCCTTCACCATCGCGCGCGCCCAGTTCGCGATGGAAACCGCGCTTCGCCGGGCGATCGAGCAGGACGGCCTGCATCTGGCCTACCAACCGATCTGCGACCTTTCGACGGGCAAGACCGTCGCGTTCGAGGCGCTGGCGCGCTGGTGCGACGTGGACGGGCAGAATCACTCGCCGACCGACTTCATTCCCGTCGCGGAGGAGTCTGGCCTCATCGTGCCGCTGGGTCGCTGGGCGGTGCATGAGGGGTTGCGGCAACTGGCCGAGTGGGACCGGGCGGCGGGCGGCAATTGCGGCGTTCGCCTGTCGGTCAATGTCTCGGCGATCCAGTTGCAGCGCGACGATATCCCGGCGCTGATCGAATCGGCGCTGGCGGGTGCGGGGATCTCGGGCGACCGGCTGACGCTGGAGTTGACCGAGAGCGCGATCGTCGGCGATCCCGACCGGGTGACCGCGATCATGAAGGCGATGAAGGCGCTGGGCACCACCATCGCGATGGACGATTTCGGCACCGGCTATTCCAGCCTGGCCTATCTTCAGAAGCTGCCCATCGATGTGCTGAAGATCGATCGCAGCTTCATCAACGGCATGCTGGCCGACCGCGACAAGATCGCCATCGTCCGTGCGATCCTGGGCCTGGCGCAGGCCCTGGGCATGCAGACGACCGCCGAGGGGATCGAGGCGATCGAGCTGGGCCATACGCTGGCGGCGCTGGGATGCACCTATGGCCAGGGATATTTCTATGCCCGCCCGCTCGAGCCCGATGCCGCCTGGGCGATGATCGCCGATCAGGCCTGAGCCACCGCCGCGTCGGCCAGTTCGCCGACCCGCGCCGCATCGGGGAAGCCTTCCGCGATCCAGCGGCTTTCGACCTGCCGCAACAGCCGCGCCACCTCCGGCCCCTTGCCGATGCCGCGCGCCACCAGTGCCCCGCCGGTCAGCGGCAGGGTGGGCGGGGTCCAGTCGCGGATCGCGTCGACCGGTTCGCCCGCCAGCAGCAGACGATCCACCGCGCCCGCGACGCCGACGCGATAGGCGAGCGCATGGGGGCCTTCGTCGCCCGGCCCTGCGGTCGCGGCGATCAGGCGCTTGCGGTCGAGGTTGGACAGCTTCAACCGCGCGCCCACCGCCTCGGCGGCCTGTGGGGGAAGAAGCGCGGCGAGGCGGCGGATGGCATCGGGTGCGACCCCCGCCGTCCCCTCGCGTTCCATCAGGACGGCAAGCCGCGCGGCGCCTTCGGCATCGATCTCCGGAATGACCGCGCGAAAGATACCGCGTTCGACCATCAGCGCGATCACCGGCACCGCGCGCGGCGCCACCAGCAGCTTGAGCAGTTCCGCCGCGATCCGCTCCCGCGACAGGGCCATGAGGTCGTTGGCGCGCCGGGTACAGGCCTCCAGCCCGACCTCGTCCACCGCCTGGCCGAAGCGCGCATGGAAGCGGAAGAAGCGCAGGATGCGAAGATGATCCTCGGCGATGCGCTGCAACGGATCGCCGATGAAGCGCACCCGCCCCGCCTTCAGATCGTCCAGCCCGCCGAAATAGTCGAACAGCTCGCCGCTCGCCGGATCGGCATAGAGCGCGTTCATCGTGAAGTCGCGCCGCGCCGCATCCTCTCGCCAGTCGTCGGTGAAGGCGACGACGGCATGGCGGCCATCGGTCGATACGTCGCGGCGCAGCGTCGTGACCTCGACCGGGCCATCGGGCAGGACGGCGGTGACGGTGCCATGCGCGATTCCGGTCGGCACCGGTTTGAAGCCGCTGTCGCGCACCCGCTCGATCACCGTTTCCGGCGAAAGCGGCGTGGCCAGATCGATATCTGCCACCGCATGGCCCAGCAACGAGTCGCGCACCGCCCCGCCGACGAAACGCGCTTCCAGCCGCTGCGCCAGCGCGATCAACTCCGCGCGTTCCACCCAGGGCGCGGTCACAGGGTTCAGGCCGCCCATTGCAGCCGCCGCGACAGGTTGACGATCATCGCGGCGGTCGCGCCCCAGATGCGCCGGTCGTTCCATAATATCTCGTAGAAATACCGGGTCCGCCCGCGCCACGGCGCGCTGACCCGGTGGTGATGGGCAGGATCGAGGAGGAAGGCGAGCGGCACCTCGAACAGGTCGGCCACCTCCGCCTCTGCGGGGTGCAGCGTCAGGTCGGGCGGAATGACGCCCAGCACCGGCGTCACCTCGAACCCCGTGACGGTGCGATAGCGGTCGGCCAGCCCGACTACGGTGACGATGCCGGGGCGCAGGCCGATCTCCTCTTCCGCCTCGCGCAGCGCGGTCGCGACCAGATCGGCATCGCCCGGATCGGCGCGCCCACCGGGAAAGGCGATCTGCCCGGCATGGTTGCGCAGCGTGTCGGTCCGCTGGGTCAGGACGACGCCCGGCTCGGCGCGGTCGGTGACGGGCACCAGCACGGCGGCGGCGGTGGGTGTCGCCGTCATGTCGTGCGGCTCGATTCCGTCGCCGGTCAGCAGGTCGGCGGCGGGAATACGCGCCATCGCCTGGGCCAGCCTTTCGGCCAGCGTCATGCGGCGGTCGCGTCCGTCAGAGGAAAGAAGACAGTGTCGCTCCATACCCCCGGCACCTGGTCGTCACCGACCAGCGCGCGTTCGGCCAGTTCGTAATAGACGGGTCGCGCGATCAACGCCTCCAGCCCGTCGCGAACGTGCAGATAGGGGCGGGGGCCATCCTCCCCCTCGACGAAGCGCAGCGGATGCGCGGGACCGGCGGCGACCAGATCGCCGGTATTGAGCTGGAACACCAGCCGACCGTCCCGGCCTTCGCCCTCGGCCTTCATCGCCACCGCCACGAAGGGGGCGTCCTCGACAGCGATGTCCAGCTTTTCGACCGGGGTGACCAGGACGTGGCGGCCATCGGGTTCGCGCCGCAGGATGGTGGAGAACAGCCGGACCATGGCGGGGCGGGTGATCGGGCTGCCCTGGTGAAACCAGGTGCCGTCGCGCGCGATCCGCATCTCGCTGTCGCCGCAATGGCTGGGATTCCATTGCGATACGGGCGGCAGTTTCTGCGCCTCCATCGCCTGGACGATTTCGGCGAGGCTGAGCGAGGACAGGTCGGGGGGCGGCGCCATCGGCATGATCCGCCCGAGTTAGGGACGGACGGGGCTCAGGTAAAGGCCGGTGGCTTGCTCCCGTGCTGGATCGGGGCCCAGCATCCCGGCGACGGCGGGTACATCCGCCCCGCGCGCCAGCAGGCGATGCCGCTCGACCGGCCCCGGCAAGCGCCATCCCCCGGTCCGCTCGGCGGTGAAGCCGAAGAAGCGGCCATAATATTCCGGATCGCCGATCAGCATCAGCGCACGGTCGAGCTCCCGCGAAGCGGCGACCGCCAGCATATGGTTCAACAGGTGCCGGCCGATGCCGTCGCGCTGGCGATCGGGCGCGACCGCGACGGGGCCCACCATGATCAGCGGGTGCACGGCCCCCGCATCGTCGGTCAGCGCGACCGGCCAGCACTGGATCGAACCGATCAGAGCGCCGTCCTCGACCATCGCGAAGCACAAGTCCCGGATCGGCGCGACGCTGCCCCGCACCTTATAGGCGGTGCGCGCCTGTCGCCCCGGCGGGAAGGCACGGTCTAGCAGCGCCTCCACCTCGGCGGGATCGACCGCGTCGAGCGGGACAAGGACGGGCGTGACGGTCAAGCGGCGGCGGTCCGGTGGCGGGAAGGGGACGCGCGCCCTTAGCGCGACGGCGGGGCGATGCAAGCTTTCCCTGATGCTTTCCCCCGGATGCTTCCCATCCGCGCACGCTCTGCTAGAGGCGCTGGCATGGAAGACCGTCTTCAACTCGAAGTCCACGACCTCGAAGTGCAGGTGCTGACCGGCATCTATTCCGAGGAAACCCATTTGCCGCAGCCGCTGCGCATCTCGCTGACCGTCGATCTCGACTGTCCGGTGCGGTACACGCCCGACAGCCCGCTGACCGAGTCCAAAAATTATCTCGACCTCAAACACGCCGCGACCGCGCTGCCCCAAGGCGTGCATTTCACGCTGATCGAGGGGGTTGCCGACCATATCTGCGATACGCTCTTCCTTCAGGACAAGCGGGTGCGCCGGGTGCAGGTCAAGATCGTCAAGCTGGCCATCGCCGAGGAAGGCGAGGCGATCGGCATCACCCTGGTCCGCCACCGGCGCTGACCGGCATGGCGGCCCGACGAGTCGATCTGCCCCCTGAGGCGGATGTGTCGGTCGCGGCTGCCGCCCATCCGGGTGTCGATCTGGTGTTGGTGCTGATGCCGGGCCGCGATCCCGTCGCGCAGGCCATGGTCGAGGCGGCGATCGCGCCGCTTGCCATCGATGCCGCCCCCGGCGCGCGGATCAATGCGGTCGTGCCGTCGCCGGACGCGTCGGATGCGGCGGTCGCGGCGGCGGTCGCCTATCTCGCCGCCGCCCTTTCCGTCACGGGTCAGTTGCTGGCGGTCGGCACCTGACGCTCGCGCCCGCAGGGGCCGAGCTTTTGCAGCACGAAGCGATAATCGTCGCGCGCGGCCTCGGCATCCTCGGGCGACAGCGATGCGGTGCTTTGGTCGGGCAGCGATTCCGGCAAGGCGCAGGCGAGGCGATACCAGAGCAGCGTATCGCGCGCGGGCGGGGCGGCGGACTCGTCGACGATCTCGCTCAGCGCCACGGCATAGCGGCGCTCCTCACCCGGACGGCGCAGCACCGACAGCGAGACGGGGCGGTTGTTGGCGGTGGTCAGGAAGATTTGCGTCTCGCCTTCGCCCGGCAGGCTGCCCGCGACATAGAAAGCGTTGCCGACGCCGGTGATGACCGGCGGGGCGTCCGGGGACAGGGCGTCGCGCGCGATGGTGCGGCTGCGCTGCTCGATATCGGGCGCCCAGGGCAATTGCGCGTCAGGGGCAACGAGCTGGAGCTGATCGGCGGCATTGGGCACGCGACGCGCATAGATCAGGACGCGCATCTTCTTCAGCTTGGGCGCCCGACCCCGCGCATCGGTGGCGGCATCGAACAGATAGCCGACCCGCGCGGGCAATCCGCCAGCCCCGCGGATCAGCGTGCCGACATCGGCCTCGACATAGAAACGCTGATGTCCGGGCGCGACGCCCACGGCCTCGGCCCCCTTGATCGCGGTTGCCGATCGGATCGTCACGTCCGCGATCACCGGGGCGGAAAGCACCAGATCGGCCAGGTCGGCATAGCCGGGTCCTGTTTGCGCTACCATCGAATCACCGGGGCGTATCGACGGCCGGGTGGTGATTTGGGCGGAAAGGGGGGTGACGAAAGTGGGAATCGCCAGGGTCAAGACGCAAGCGCGAACGGCGTGGGACAGCGGATTCATCGCTTTGGGCTACTCCTTCGTGCATTAACGGTACAGAAATAATTTCGTCACGTGCCGGTTGTACGTTTATTACGTCCGACAAACTGATTGCGCCGCGCCAGCCGTCACGATAGGGTTCGAGGCTCTGCCGTATGCCGTAAGAGCATGGCAGGAGTTTCCCACGTCCCCACGCTACGGCGAGGCGAAACTGGCAGACTGAGGAGTTTCGTTGCTGAATGGCCTATACTGACCAGAAGATGTCCGGGGGCAAGGTGGTCGCGATCGTTATCGTCGTGCTCATCCATGCTGCCCTGGGATACGCCTTCGTCACGGGGCTGGCTTACCAGTACGTGAAGAAGGCCACCGAAAAGCTCGACACGTTCAACGTGGAAGAGCCGCCGCCGCCGACCACGGTGGTGACTCCGCCGCCGATCGTGCAGCTGCCGGTGCCCGCACCCGCCGTCACGACGACGTCGGTCATTCCGCTCAGCCAGCCCACGGCTCCGCCGGCCCCGCCTGCGCCGCCGTCTCCTCCTGCTCCGCCGGCGCCGCCCGCGGTGTCGAAGGCGGCCGGTCTGCGCGGTAACCCGGGCCAGTATTTCGGTCCCGACGCCTATCCGCCCTCGGCCCAGCGCGAAGGCGCGGAAGGTCGCGTGTCGGCCAAGCTGTCGATCGGCACCGACGGGCGCGTCACCGACTGTTCGATCCTGTCGAGCAGCGGCAACCGGGCCCTGGACGATGCGACGTGTCGCATTTCGAAGGCGCGTGTCCGCTTTACCCCGGCGCAGGACGCCGGCGGCAATCCGGTCGCCTCGTCCTATACGCTTAACATCCGTTGGCAGCTGCCACAGGAATAACGGCTAAAAGCCGATCAAACCCAACGCTTTAGTCAGAGGACCTAACCAACCATGCTCACCACCATCCTCGCCGCGGGCGGCGCAGCGGCCGGTGCCGAAAATCCCTACGGTCTCGGCCAGGCCCTGAAGGAAGGCGGCCTCATCTCGCAGTCGGTGTTCACCATCCTCTGCTTGATGTCGATCGTCTCCTTCTACATCCTGTTCTCGAAGCTGTTCGAGCAGCAGAAGATCATCAACCAGGCGAAGCGCGTCCGTCAGGGCTTCTGGTCGTCGAACTCGCTGCGCGAGGGTTCGGCCAAGCTCGAGAAGAACTCGGCCTACAAGCAGATCGTCGACGACGGTCTGGCCGCGCAGGACCAGCACTCGAAGCTGACCGACCCGGTCGAGGCGCATGACTGGCTGCACGGTTCGCTGGCGCGTTCGGAAGCCGCGATCAACTCGAAGCTGGGCGGCGGTCTCGCCTTCCTCGCGACCGTCGGTGCGACCGCGCCGTTCATCGGTCTGTTCGGTACCGTTATCGGCATCTACCGCGCGCTCATCAAGATCGGCTCGTCGGGCCAGGCGTCGATCGACGCCGTCGCCGGTCCGGTCGGTGAAGCGCTCATCATGACCGCTCTGGGTCTCGTCGTCGCCGTTCCGGCCGTGCTCGCCTACAACTGGCTGCAGCGCCGCAACAAGGGCATCGCGGAAGACCTGTCGTCCTTCTCGAACGACGTGCTGGGCTTCCTGGCCTCGAACGGTGCGGTTCGTCCCGCCACCGTCGGTGCCGCTGCCAAGCCGGCCGCCGTCAAGGCGACCCCGGCGACCACGACCGCCGGCCAGGCCGGTGGCGTTCAGACCCGCGCCTGAGCCTGAGGGGGCGGGGACCGATCCTTCGGGACACGGCCCCGCCACCCCCCGCCACCCGTCAGGGCGGCGCAAGAATGCATGGATAGGATAGCTCTCTCATGGCGATGAGCGTTGGCGGTGACTCCGCCGAGAAACCGATGTCGGAGATCAACACGACGCCCCTCGTGGACGTCATGCTGGTGCTCCTCATCATCTTCCTGATCGCGGTTCCGGTCGTGATTCAGACCGTTCCGCTGAAGCTGCCGAACGTCCGCTTCGATCCGACGACGACGAAGCCGGAGAACGTGTCGCTCTCGGTCACCAGCGAGAACGGACAGTGCAAGGTCTATTGGGGCCTTAGCCCGGTGACCTCGGACGAACTGCGCACCCGCGCGGTCGAAAAGCTGAAGGCCGAGGTCGAGCGTCTGGGTGCCAACATCACCCCGGACTCGCTGCCCGAAGCGCATATCCGGGGCGACGTGAACACGCCGTACCGGTGCATCGGCGGCACCATCTACACGATGCAGCAGGCCGGTTTCGCCCGTGTCGGCTTCATCTCCGAGCCGCCTCCCGGCGGCAACCCGCGCGTCTGATCGACGCGGCGGACACGATAGGAGTTAGCACGCCATGGCAATGAGCGCCGGATCCGATGATGGCGAGCCGATGATGGACATGAACACGACGCCGTTGATCGACGTCATGCTCGTGCTCCTCATCATGTTCATCATCACCATCCCGATCCAGACTCACGCGGTGAAGGTCGACCTTCCGGTCAACTCTCCGAGAAACCAGCCGCAGGTGAACAGCGAGAAGAACAAGGTCGGCATCGACGCCGCCGGCACGGTCACCTGGAACGGTGCGCCGGTCGACGAGGTCACGCTGCGCCAGTTTCTGGATCAGACCGCTGCCATGAATCCCGAGCCGGAATTGCACTTCCAGCCCGCCCCGGACGCCAAATACGCCAAGGTCGACGAGACCCTGGCGGTTATCAAGCGCTCGGCGGTCAGCAAGCTCGGCTTCATCGGCAACGAGCAGTATCGCAACGACTTCTGATCCTCGGCGATCAGTGTCGGACGGAATGGGGCGGTCTCTGCGGAGGCCGCCCTTTTTCGTTGTGAGCGGGGATGAGACGATTCCCCTGGCCTTCGACTTCGCTCAGGCTGAACGGATGGTGGAGGTTGGAGGTTGGAGGCGCTTTCTGATCCCGGTTCGGATGAAGGAAAGTTGGGGAGGAACAGGACCGCTAACGCCGTTTAGCCTGAGCGAAATCGAAGGCCACCCCCCGCCCGTGCTCAATTTCGATCTTCGCAACAACGAGAGTGCACCCGGATATAGCTGGGCCGATCACCTGCTGGAGTGGCATTTCTCGAGCGATCCTCAGCTAATGCCGCTCCGTCCGAACCGTCCTGCGGATCGGTCGATCGATATGCCTCTCCTACTCTCCCGGTCGGACTGCCAACGCCCAAGCTTTTCCACCGCTCGCCATCCGTTCCGAAACAGCGCATCTTTCACCGCTTGCGGACGTTTCACAAAAATGACAACGTAACGTCATAAAAGTGAAACATAGGAGAATTGAGATGCGCGGAGTCGTTTCGGTTTTGCTTGTGGCGGCGGCGGGCATGGCGGCCCCGGCCATGGCCCAGGATTCCTGGCCGCAGCGTACGGGGTTTCACGAGATTGCCGCCGGGAATTTCCTGGCCGCCGAGCGGACCTTGCTCCAGGAGCGTCGCGCCAGCCCGGACAGCCCGGAACTGATGCTCAACCTCGCCGCCGTCTATGCCAAGACGGGTCGCGCCGCCGAAGCGCGCGCTCTGTATGATTCGGTGTTGCAGGAAAAGCCGATCGCGATGGACATGCCCTCGGGCGCGATCCTGTCGTCGCACACCGTGGCCCGCACGGGCCTGCGCCATTTGCCGCAGACGATCGCGGCGCGCTAAAGCCGAAAGGCAGGTCCAGGCGCGTCGCGTCTGGACTTGCCGACAGGTTGCGTGGCTTTCGCCGGAGCGACGTCCGCCCATCGTCGCCGGTCGCTGGAGTTCGCCCCGATTCTTCCCCCTACGGAGGGAAGCAACGTTTCGGCCGGATAGAAGCGGTTCTTATCGAGAGGGGAAGGCCCCTCCGTCAGGCGTTGGGCGTGCCACTTTCATTCCCAAGGGCGGAATGGGTGGAATGTCGGTCCGCCCTCACATCACAGGCGCGGCAGGGTGACCCCGCGCTGGCCCATATATTTGCCCGCCCGGTCGGCATAGCTGGTCTCGCAGGGTTCGTTACCCTTCAGGAAGAGGAACTGGCACGCGCCCTCATTGGCGTAGATCTTGGCGGGCAGGGGGGTGGTGTTGGAGAATTCCAGCGTCACATGCCCCTCCCAACCGGGTTCCAGCGGCGTGACGTTCACGATGATCCCGCATCGCGCATAGGTCGATTTGCCGAGGCAGATGACCAGTACGTCGCGCGGCACCCGGAAATATTCGACGGTGCGGGCCAGCGCGAAGCTGTTGGGCGGGATGATGCAGACATCGGTCTTGCGATCCACGAAGCTGTTCGACGCGAAGTCCTTGGGATCGACCACCGCGCTGTCGACATTGGTGAAGATCTTGAACTCGTCCGCCACCCGCGCGTCATAGCCATAGGAGGACAGGCCATAGCTGATGCAGCCGTCACGGCGCTGGTTCTCGACAAAGGGTTCGATCATCCCTTGGGTCTGCGCGGCTTTGCGAATCCAGCGGTCGGACAGGATCGACATCTTCATTCCCCTTAAGCTTGGCCGCTCATCGCCGGATCGTGGGGACAGGGCAAGCGGCAACCGTAAAAAGGGGCTTGCGGTTGACGCAGCGTCAAGCGGTACGATCGCCCCATGACGACCATGCTCGACATCACCGAGATCGCCCGCGCAACCGGGCTCAGCAGCCGGGCGCTGCGCTTTTACGAGGCGCGGGGGCTGATCCGGCCGCTGCGGAGCGAGGGCGGGCGGCGGATCTTCGGTGCGGGCGAGCTGGAGCGGCTGCACGCCATCGTCGCGCTCAAGCGGGCAGGCTTCACGCTGGCGACGATCGGGCGGATGCTCGACCGGCCGAGCGCGGCGCTGGGGCCGATGATTGCGGCGCAGGCCAGGGTCGTCGAGGCGGAGCGCGCGACGCTTGCGGAAACCGCCGCGCTGCTCCGGTCCATTCAGTCCCGCATCGATGCCGGCGAGCGCATCGACGTCGCGACGCTTTGCTCGCTGATTCGAAAAGGGAATGCCATGACGACGACACAATGGAAATCGGTGGTCGACCGCCATTTCACCGAAGAGGAACAGGCGCATTGGGCCGAGCGGATGGACACGCTCGGGCCGGATTTCGACCAGAATGCCTATCAGGCGCAATGGGCCGATCTGGGCCAGCGGATCGCGGCGGCGCTGCCGATGGATCCGGATTCGGAGGCGGCGCGGGGGTTCGTCCGCGAATGGCAGGCTCTGCTCGCACCCTTCTATGCGGTGGCGTCGCCGGAGATGCGGGCGGGGGCTGTCCGGCTGCACCAGAATCGAGCGGAATGGGACGGTCAGGCCGATCCCGGTTTTTCGTCCGAGGTCTGGCAATTCATCCAGGCGGCGGGCGCGGCGATGAAGGCGCGGAGCGAGGCGCCGGGGGCGTGATATCGTTCACGCGAAGCCGCGAAGACGCGATGATCTTTGAAGAAGATTGATGTTCGCGCGGAGGCGCGGAGAACGCGGAGGTGCCGTACTTCGTGGCAGGCGATGGCCGGTCCTCGGGAGCGGTTCGGGGGACTTCGGGACCCAAAACCTCTCTGCGTTCTCTGCGCCTCTGCGCGAACAATCTCTTCGTGTCTTCGCGCCTTCGCGCGAGAAGATCAGCCGATCCCCAAATCCGCCGGGCCGAACGCATCCGGCAGCAACTCCGACAGGCGGTAGGTCCGCACCGCATCGCCCTCCCCCGCGCCGCAATGGACGGGCAGGTCGCGACCGCCCATCTGGGCCGCTTCGTTGATGACCTGGCGACAGCGGCCGCAGGGGCTGACCGGGATGTTGCCGGTCGGTACGCCGTCCGCATCCATCGCGCCGCCGATCACGCCGATGGCGACGATCTCGCGCAGACGCCCGGCGGCGGAGGCGGTGGCGATCGCGACCGTCTCCGCGCAGAGCGACAGGCCGTAGCTGGCATTCTCGAAATTCGCGCCGGTGACGATCGAGCCATCCTCCATCAACAGCGCCGCGCCGACCGCGAAACGGCTGTACGGCGCATGGGCGTTGCGCGCGGCGACGCGGGCGGCGGCAATCAGCGAATTGGGCAGGGCATTCGGATCGGTGGCATTCATGGCGTGACGACGTCCCAATTGACGGGGCCTTCCACCCCCTCGACCCGACGGAAATCGCTGGCACGCCACATGCGCCAGGGGCGGGCGGCGTAATCGGGTTTCAGCATGTTGCCGACCGCCCAGACCGGGCGGGGCAGGGCGGCGGTAATGGCGTAATCCGACTCGAACGCCTTGGAGACGCGGAGCATCACGGGCTTGGCCGTATGCGTCTCCACCATCGTCACGAAGCGGGTGAGGTCGGCGACCAGCGTTGCGCGGTCGGGCCGGGCGGTGCAATCGTCATGATAGGACAGGTCGATCGCGGCCGGAAGCGCATCGCCCGCGCGCGGCACGAAGATGTTGAACGCATCCGCCTGCGCCGTGGCGGGCTGGCACAGCGAATAGATATGGATCGCCCCGCGTCGCATCCCCGCCTCTGGCAGAGCGGTCCAATTGCCCTCGAACGCGGGATCGCGACGATCCGCGCCCGATGTCGCGACGATATAGGCGAAGTCCGCGCCGTTCGCGCGCAGGGTGCGCCATTCGACGGCGGGCGGATTCTCGGGCAGGTCGATGCCCTGCAACGGATAATGCTTGGTCGCGGGCCGCCAATGCGTCGCCCAGTGCCGCCCGCCCGCCGTGATCGCGCCGAGGGCCAGCAGCCCCGCGCCGATTTTCCAGAGAATCGCCATCAGTTGCGGATATGCAGGACGCAGAGCAGTGTGAAGAGGCGACGTGCGGTGTCGAAGTCGACCTCGATCTTGCCGGTCAGCCGCTCCTTGAGCATCTGCGCCGCGTCGTTATGGATGCCGCGCCGGGCCATATCGATCGTCTCGATCTGTTGCGGGGTGGCGGCGCGGATCGCCTGGTAATAGCTGTCGCAGATCGCGAAATAGTCCTTGATCGGCCTGCGGAAGCGGCCCAGCGCCAGCACCAAAGTCTCGATATGCGTCCCGTCCTCGCGGTACATATGGATGCCGAGGCGTCCTTCCTCGGACTCCAGCTTGATGCGATAGGGGCCGGCATAGCCGTCCGCCTGCGGGCGTTGGGGCGCGAAATAATTCTCCTCGATCAGGTCGAAGATCGCGATCCGCCGCTCCTGCTCGACATCGGCGGAGCGCCAGCCCAGGCTGCGCTCGTCCAGGTCGATAGAGATGATCCGGGGATCGGCCATGGCGAACGGGATAGTCGCGAAGCGCGTGCGCCGCAAATCCCCCGCTGATCGACGCAATGCGTTTTCATCCGGGGCCACTCCGCGCTAACGCTGGAGCAATGGCCACCCTCGCATTCCAGAACCCCGCCGCCGCCGCCGAGCCGCAGCAGCTTCCCCGCAATATCGAGGCGGAGGCCGCGCTGCTGGGCGCGATGATGATCGACAACCGGCTGGCCGACGATCTGGTCGACCGGCTGGACCCGGACCATTTCTTCGAGCCCGTCCATGGTCGCGTGTTCGCCGCGATCAAGAATCTGCGCGCCACCGACATGCTGGCGACCCCGGTCACGCTGCGCCCGATGTTCGAGGCGGACGAGGGGATGAAGGCGTTGGGCGGCCCGTCCTATCTGGCGCAACTGACCGGATCGGGCGCGGGTCTGATCGGTGCGCGGCAGTTCGCGACGCAGATTTACGACCTCGCCATGCTCCGCGCGCTGGTGACCGTAGGGCGCACCCTGGTCGACCGGGCGATGGACACCTCCGAAGAGGTCAATCCGCGCGCGCAGATCGAACTGGCCGAGAATGAGTTGTTCAAGGTCGCGGCCGACGGCGGCTCCGAAAATGCGGTGAAGAGTTTCGCTCAGGCCACCACCATGGCCGTCAAGAATGCCGAGCGGGCGCTCAACTCGGGCGGCCATGTGTCGGGCATCACCACGGGTCTGGACTCGGTCAATGCCAAGATCGGCGGTATGCACCGGTCCGACCTGATGATCCTGGCGGGCCGTCCGGGCATGGGCAAGACCTCGCTGGCGACCAATATCGCGTTCAACGCCGCGCGCCGCTGGATGCGCGACATGCAGGACGGCATCCCGCCCTCCGAGTCGGTCGGTGCGAAGGTCGCGTTCTTCAGCCTCGAAATGTCGGCCGACCAGTTGGCGACGCGTATCCTGGCCGAGCAGTCGGGGATCAGTTCCGAAGCGCTGCGCATGGGCAAGATCAGCCGCAACGAGTTCGCGCAACTCGCCGCGGCGGCGGCGGAACTGGAGCAATTGCCGCTGTTCATCGACGACACCGGCGGCCTGTCCATCTCGGCGCTGCACACCCGCGTTCGGCGATTGCAGCGGCGGCACAACAACGAGATCGGGCTGGTCGTGGTCGATTATCTCCAGTTGCTGACCGGCTCGGGCAAGTCGTCGGAGGGCAACCGTGTGCAGGAAATCTCGGAGATTTCGCGCGGGTTGAAGACGCTGGCCAAGGACATGAACGTGCCGGTGCTGGCGCTGTCGCAGTTGAGCCGTGCGGTCGAGCAGCGCGAGGACAAGCGCCCGATGCTGTCCGACCTTCGCGAATCGGGCTCGATCGAGCAGGACGCCGACATGGTCTGGTTCGTGTTCCGCGAAGACTATTACATGATGCAGCGCGAGCCCAAGCGCCCGATGGAAGGCGATGACGGCAAGGTCTTCGAGGACCACGCCAAATGGGCGACCGAGGTGGAGCGGGTTTACGGCCTGGCCGAACTGATCGTGGCAAAGCAGCGTCACGGCGCGACCGGCAAGGTGGTGATGAAGTTCGACCCGACCATCACGCGGTTTACCGACTTCGCGGGCTATTGAGCGGCGGCGGGATTATTCCCGCAGGCCGTTCAGCCTGAGCGTAGTCGAAGGCCACGGGATGACCTTCGCCAAGGGGTGAGCGTTGGAGCGTGCACTTCGACTTCGCTCAGTGCGAACGGAGGGAGGCGTTTCCCTCGCTACTCAGACGACCCCGGCGAAGGCCGGGGCCCAGATGCCATCGAGTTGAAGGCGCGCGAGACGATGCGTGGGAGGCCTCCCGCTGCTCGCTCAACCCTTCCGCGCGCTACGAGGCGCACTGCGACTGGGCCCCTGCCTTCGCCGGAGTCGTGAAACTCAGACGGGGCGGACGGATTCCACCGGGCGGTGTATCCCGCATTCCACCTTATCGAACCCCCGCCAGCGACCCGAGCGTGGGTCTTCGCCCGGCTTCACCTGGCTGGTGCAGGGCGCGCAGCCGATCGACAGATAGCCCTCCGCCTCCAGCGGGTGGCGCGGCAGATCATGCGCCGCGAAATAGGCATTCAACGCCGCCTTGTCCCAATCCGCCAGCGGGTTGAGCTTCAACCGCCCATCCTCCACCTCGAAGCGGGGCAGGGCGCGGCGGGTGCCCGCCTGGAAGCCCTTTCGCCCCGAAATCCACGCCTCAAAGGGCGCGAGGCCGCGCGTCAGCGGTTCCACCTTGCGCAGATCGCAGCAGCCGTCCGGGTCATAGCCGTGGCGGATGCCGTCCGGGTCCTTGGCCGCCAGCAGCGCGGGGTCGGGCCGGATCACCCGCACGTCGAGCAGCCCCAACCGCGCCACCAGCGCGTCGCGATAGGCCAGCGTTTCGGGAAACATCTTGAGCGTGTCGGTGAAGACCACCGGCGTTGCCGGATCGGCGCTCGCCACCATATGCAGCAGCACGGCGGATTCGGTGCCGAAGGACGACACCGCCGCGATTTGCCCACGGAGTTCGCCGGTCAGCAGGGTGCGTAGCAACTCCGGTGCGGAGACCCCTGCGAACCGCGCCCCGTAAGCGGCGGCGTCCTCCACCGTATAGGCGGGCCGCACATTGATTCGATCGGGGATTCGGTCGAGCGCACGCTCAGCCATGGCGGAGTTTCCACACCGGCACGCGCGCGTCCGCCGCCTTCTGATAGGGCTGCGGATAGAGGGCCAGCAGTTTGGTCAGCGTCGCCGCATCGACCGGCTTGTCCGGCGCGAAGCTGTCGAAGCCGCAGCGGCGCATGTGCGGGATCTGGTCGACCAGCACGTCGCCCGCCGCACGCAACTCGCCCTCGAACCCCGCTTCACGCAGGATGCGCGCCGCCGAGTAACCGCGCCCGTCGCGGAACGTCGGGAAGCTGATCTCGACCAAGGCGATCTGCCCGAGATGCGGGAGCAACTCGCGCGCATCGTCGCCCGCTTCCAGCCGGACGGCGGTGGCATTGGTCTGGCCCAGGAACGCGTCCAGCGTCACCGCCGGTTCGTCATGCACCACATCGTCGCGGAAACGCAGCAGCGTCTCGCCCGCATTGGTGTTCACGGTGATCGGATCAACCATAGATCGCCTCCTTGAACGGCTGCATTCCGACGCGACGATAGGTGTCGAGGAAACGCTCGCCGCGCTCACGGAGCGCGACATAGCGGTCGGTCACGCGCTCGATCGCGTCGACCACGCCGTCCTCGTCGAAACCGGGGCCGGTGATCTTGCCGAGCGACACGTCCTCCGCCCCCGATCCGCCGAGCAGAAGCTGGTAATTCTCGGTGCCCTTCTTATCGACGCCCAATATGCCGATATGCCCGGCATGATGGTGGCCGCAGGCGTTGATGCAGCCCGAAATCTTCAGCTTCAACTCGCCCAGCTCGCGCTGCCGCCCGGCGAAACGTTCGCCGATCTTCTGCGCCAGCGGGATGGAGCGGGCATTGGCCAGGCTGCAATAATCGAGGCCCGGGCAGGCGATGATGTCGGAGATCAGGTCGAGATTGGCCTCCGCCAGCCCCGCCTCGCGAAGCGCGGTCCAGATGGCGTACAGGTCGGCCTTGCGGACATGCGGCAGGACGATGTTCTGGGCGTGGGTGACGCGCAGCTCGTCATGACCGTAACGCTCGGCCAGGTCGGCCATCAGGTCGATCTGATCGGCCGAGGCGTCGCCGGGGATGCCGCCGATCGGCTTCAGGCTGATCGTGACGATCGCATGGCCGGGCTGCTTGTGCGCCGCGACATTCTGGTCGAGCCAGACCGCGAAATCGGGGTCGGAGCGGTCCACCGTGTCGGGGGCGTCCTTGGCGAAGTCCGGCCCGTCGAACATGGCGGTGATGCGCGCCAGCTCGGCGACCGGCGGGTCGATGCCGAGATCGCGGATCGCGGCGAACTCCGCCTCGACCTGTTCGCGATACGCCTCGACGCCGATCTCGTGCAGCAGGATCTTGATCCGCGCCTTGTAGATATTATCGCGGCGGCCATAGCGGTTATAGACGCGCAGGCACGCCTCCAGATAGCTCATCAGATGGTCGGCGGTGATGAAGTCCTTCACCTCATGCGCGATCATCGGGGTACGACCCATGCCGCCGCCGACGAAGATCTTCGCGCCGAGCACGCCGTCGCGCTCCAGCAACTGGATGCCGATATCGTGCAAGCGCATCGCCGCGCGGTCCTCGTCCGCCGCGATCACCGCGATCTTGAACTTGCGCGGCAGGTAGGTGAATTCGGGGTGGAAGGTCGACCATTGCCGGATCAACTCGGCCCAGGGGCGCGGGTCGGCGACCTCATCGGCGGCGGCGCCGGCGAACTGGTCCGACGAGATGTTGCGGATGCAATTGCCCGAGGTCTGGATGGCGTGCATCTGCACCGTGGCCAGTTCGGCGAGGATGTCGGGCGCGTCGGCCAGCTTGATCCAGTTATACTGGATGTTCTGGCGCGTGGTGAAATGGCCATAGCCCCGGTCGTACTTACGCGCGATATGGCCCAGCATCCGCATCTGGCGGCTGTCCAGCGTGCCATAAGGCACCGCGATGCGCAGCATATAGGCGTGAAGCTGCAAGTAGAGGCCGTTCATCAGCCGGAGCGGCTTGAACTGATCCTCGGTCAGCGCACCCGACAGGCGACGCTCCACCTGGTCGCGAAATTCCTCGACACGGGCATCGACGATGCTCTGGTCATATTCGTCGTAAGCGTACATGCCTTAAACTCTCAAATTACCCAGGCGCCGGCATCCGCATCTGCGGGCTTCAGCGTCAGGTCGGGGCGCACCGTGGGGCCGAGCGCGCGGATACGGTCCTTGATATGGGCGGGGCGGGGGCCTTGTTGGGTGGCCTCGGCATCGATCAGATAGGGCACGTTGACCCGGCGCGCGCCTTCCTCGGCGCGCAGGATCGCCTCGCCATTCGCGCCGACATCGACCGCGTCCTCGATATGGCGCGACCATTCCTGCCCGGTCCACCAGACGACATCGCCGGTCGCCAGGTCATTGCCCGTCAACAGCTTCATGCGCTCATCCCTTCCGCCACACGAGCCCAACGCGCCAGCTTGTCCTCGGCATCCGACAATTCGACCACTTCGCCCACCACGATGATCGCGGGGCTCTGCACCGCCTCGCGCTCGACCATAGGCCCCAGATCGGCGAGCAGGGTGCGGATCGCGCGGTGCCCTTCCAGCGTGCCGCGCTCCAGCACCGCGACCGGCATATCGGGAGCGACGCCGTCCGCCATCAGCTTGTCGGCGATGCCGCTCGCGGTCGCCACACCCATATAGATGACCAGCGTGCGCCCTTGCCCCGCCAGCCCCGACCAGTCCTGATCGGTCAGCCCCTTGCATTGGCCCGCGACGAAGGACACCGCCGAGCTGTGATCGCGATGGGTGAGCGGCAGCATCGCCTCCGCCGCGCAGCCGAGCGCGGCCGAGACGCCGGGGATCACCTCGACGCGGAGCCCGGCGGCGCGCACCGCTTCCACCTCTTCGCCGCCGCGCCCGAAGATGAACGGGTCGCCGCCCTTCAGCCGCACGACGATCGCGCCGGTCTTCACATGCGCGACGATCAGCGCGTTGATCGCGTCCTGCGACAAAGTGTGCCGCGCGCGCCGCTTGGCGACCGAGATACGCTGGGCCTCTGGTGGGGCCAGATCGAGGACGCGCGGATCGATCAGGCCGTCATGCACGACGACATCGGCCTGTTTGAGCGCCTCGACCGCGCGAACGGTCAGCAGGCCCGGATCACCGGGCCCGGCACCGACAAGGATCACGCGGCCACGCGCGGCTGGGTCGAGAAGGCTAGCCATGCTCCGACAGATGACCCCCCGCCGCCCGCTCCACAACCGAGCGATGCTTGGGGAGGCGGTAGATCAACTTGGGACAGTCCATGCTGCGGCGCATATAGTATAACATATTTGCCTATTGCTCCGAGTTATGGTTGAATGGATTCGCAAAGATCAAAGCGGGGAAGAGTCGAATGGGGGAATTTCGTTGCGCGAAGCGCTTGTTAGGGGCATCGTTGATTGCGCTGGCCTGGTCCGGCGTCGCATCGGCGCAAGTGGTTGGCAGCGCGGGCGATCCTGTCGTTCAGGATGATGCGCCTTTGACCGGGGTTGCCGCCTCCACCGACAAGATCGACGCCAGGCAGGAAAAGGCGGATCCGTCGGACGTCATCGTCACGGGCACCCGAATTGTCCGTCCGAACATGACCAGCAACGCGCCGATCACAACGATCGATGCCACCTATCTGAAGGAGCGGGGGCTCGCGCGGGTAGAGGATGCGCTGGCGCAATTGCCGCAGGTCACGCCGATGCTGGGGCTTCAGGGCCAGCGCTGGGACTCCGGCGCGGCGCCGGTCGGCCTGCGAAACCTCGGGGCGGGCCGTACGCTGACGCTGCTCAACGGGCAGCGGATGGACAATGACGTCAACATCATCCCCGGCGCGCTGATCGAGCGGATCGACATCATGACCGGCGGCGCCTCGGCGGTCTATGGCTCGGACGCGATCGCGGGCGTGGTCAACTTCATCGTGAAGCGCAAGTTCGACGGCATCGCCTTCGACGGCGAGGTCAGCGGCTTCAACCACAATAACGACAACCCGCTGCTCGCCCGGGTCGCGCAGAATGCGGGCTATACCTATCCGCGCGGCACCTATCTGGGCGGCGGCAATTATTTCGCGTCGCTGGCGGCGGGCGAGAACCTGTTCGACGGCAAGGTGAACATCAGCGGCTTCGCGACCTACAAGAAGGCGGACCCGATCCAGTTCCGCAATATCGATACCGTCAACTGCCCGCTGCTGATGTTCGATCCCAATAATCGGGATGCGGGCAATACGAGATGGACGTGCGACGGCACCACCTATAACCCGTATAATTACTTCAATATCAACGACCAGGACCGGACCAATGCGCGCGACGGTTCGCGCGGCTTCCGTCCCTATGACACGGCGGACGAGGTGCGGATTCAGCGGGTCGATTCGATCCAGCGGCGCAGCGAAACGGTCAATAGCGGCGGCTTCCTGACGGCGGAACTGCCGCTGGGGATGCGGCTGAACGGCAGCTTCCTCTACAGCCGTATCGTGGAGACGGGGGCCAATTCGGTCGATGGCGGGCTGTGGACGCCCGCCGCGCCGGTCAATTGCGACAATCCGTTCCTTAGCGCGTCGCAGGCCCAGGAAATCTGCGGTGCGGCGGCGGGCAGCACCGCGCTCAGCAATCCCATCGCGCTGTCGCTGTTCCGCCCCGGCATGATCCAGAATTTCCGTAACACGACCAGCGACTGGCGCGGCTCGCTCAACCTGTCGGGGATGATCGTCGACAAGATCCGGTTCGAACTCAGCTATCAGCAGACCCGCAACATCATGAACGGGTCGGCCGATCATCTCTATGTGCCCGATCAAGAGGCTCGCCTGGCGCGCGGGCTTCAGGTCCGCAACGTCAATGGCGTGCCGACCTGCCTGTCCAAGATCAACGGCACCGACCCGAACTGCCAGCCGATCGATGCCTTTTCGTCCAACACCTCGATCAGCGACGCGGTCTATAATTGGGTGACCGGACCGGGTAGCCGCCACCAGCAGAACGACTTGCAGGTCATCAATGCGATCGTGTCGGGCACGCTGGAGGATTACGGGATCAAGAGCCCGTTCGCCACCAACGGCATCGGCTTCGCGATCACCGGCGAATATCGCAAATATCGCAACCAGTCTCAGGGCTTCGGCTCATGGTCGACCTTCACGACCTTCGACGGGCGGACCAGCGTGAAGGAACTGGGCGGCGAAATCGACATTCCGCTGGTCGAGGACAAGCCCTTCGCCAAGGAACTCAGCATCAATGGCGGCTATCGGATTTCCGACTACGACGTCTATCAGAACCTGATCCATAGCTGGAAGGCGGAGGCGAGCTGGGCACCGGTGGACGGCCTGCGTTTCCGGGGCAGCTATAACCGCGCGGTGCGGGTAGGCGTGCTCCAGCGTCTGGAGGGCGAGAACCGCTATCCCAATTCCATGAAACTCGACCTGTGTGCCCCGCCGCGTGCCTCCACCGACGGCAAGGGGGCGACGCGTTACACCTTCGAACAATGCTCGATCGGCATGACGCGCGCGCAATATGACGCGCTGTCCAGCTATACCGGATGCGACACGAACGGCTTTTGTCCGACGACGCTCATCAATGGCGGCAACTCCGACCTCCAGCCCGAACGGTCGCGGAGCAAGACGCTGGGCGTGGTGTTCCAGCCGCGCTTCGTCCCCGGTCTGACCGCGTCGGTCGACTGGTACGACATCAACATCCAGGGCGCGTTCGAGTGGACCCGTATCGATATGGCGTTCGACCAATGCTATCGCAACAAGGTCGAATTCTTCTGTCAATTCTACAAGCGCGATCCGCAGACGGGGCAGTTGCTGATCGCCGACGCGCGCTATAACAATTCGGGCTATACGGCGACGCGGGGCATCGATTTCAGCACCAACTATGCGCTGGACCCCAAGCGTCTGGGCCTTGCCGACAATATCGGCACCTTCGGCCTGAACTTCAACGGAACGCTGACCACCAAATTTGAACGGCAGTTTGCGCCGGGCAATACGCCCTGGTCGTGCCTGGGCTATTTCGGTTTCGCCTGCGGCGATCCGATGCCGCGCTGGCGGCATGTGGCGGGCGTGAATTGGCAGCTTCCCTGGATCAAGGGCGGACTGGGCTTCACCTGGCGCTACACCGGCCCGACGAACAATTCCAAGCTGTCGACCAATACCGTGCTGGCGGCATCGCCGGGCCAGACCTATCCGCTGGCCAATCGCATTCCGGGCTACAGCTATTTCGACTTCAACACCAATATCACGTTGGTGAAGGGGATCGATGTACGGTTCAACGTGCAGAACCTGTTCGACAAGGATCCGCCCCTGATCGGGTCCGATACCAATTACGCAACGGGCGCCTATTTCAACACCTTCCCGACCTATTACACGGTCCGGGGACGGACATTGCGGGTCGGCATTTCCGCCCGCTTCTGAGCGACGGGATGGCTCGGAACCTCGGTTCCGGGCCATTTCCCTATCCGCGCAACCCGATCGGGATCGTCGCGGCGGCCTGCTCCGTCTCGGCGCTGGCGACCGGATAGGCGCAGTAATCGGCGGCGTAATAGGCGCTGGGGCGATGATTGCCCGACCAGCCGATGCCGCCGAACGGTGCGCTGGACGCCGCGCCGTTGGTCGGCCGGTTCCAGTTGACGATCCCGGCGCGAATACCGCTCCAGAATTGCTCGTACCGCTCGCGGGATGGCGAAATCAGCGAGGCGGACAGGCCGTAGCGGGTGGCGTTCGCCTGTTCGACCGCGTCGACGAAGTCGCGGGCGCGGGAGACTTGCAGGACCGGGCCGAACAGTTCGTCGTCGGGGCGCTCGCCTACCGCGCTCACGTCGAGGATCGCAGGGGTCAGAAAAGGGCGTTCCGGGTCCAGGCGTTCGAGAGGACGGATGATCCGCGCGCCCATGTCGACGAGTTTGCCGAAAGCCATCTCAAGCAGTTCCGCCGCGTCATTGTCGATCACCGGCCCCATGAAGGGGGCTGGTTCATCATGCGGCGCGCCGATGATGATCCGGTCGGTCAGCCGGGTCAGCGCGGCGATCAGCGGATCGTACAGCCGATCCTCCACGATCAGCCGCCGCCCCGCCGTGCAGCGTTGCCCCGCGCTGGTATAGGCGGACTGGACGATCAACGCGGCGGCGGCGTCGAGGTCGGGATCGTCCCAGACGATGATTGGATTGTTGCCCCCCATCTCCAGCGCGAGGATTTTCTCCGGCCGCTCGGCAAACTGGCGGTTGAGCGCCAGTCCGGTGCGCGCCGAGCCGGTGAAGAGCAGTCCGTCGATATCGTCATGCCCGGCCAGTGCGCGGCCTTGATCCGGCCCGCCGATCAACAGCCGGACCGCCCCCTCGGGCACCCCCGCCGCATGATAGCATTCGACCAGAAAGGCACCCGTCGCGGGCGTCTTCTCCGATGGCTTGAACACCACCGCATTGCCCGCCAGCAGTGCGGGGACGATATGGCCGTTGGGCAGATGCGCCGGGAAATTATAGGGCCCCAGCACCGCCAGCACGCCGTGCGGCCGGTGGCGCAACGCCATGCGGCCGCCGCCCGGTTGCTCGCTCGCCCGCTCGCCTGCGCGTTCGGATTGCGCGGTGATCGAGATGGCGACCTTGGCGATGACCGTGTCCACCTCGGTCTTCGCTTCCCAGAGCGGCTTGCCGGTTTCGCGTGCGATCAGGTTGGCGAAGGTGTCGGCGCGGGCGCGCACGATCTCGGCGAAGCGGCGTAACGTCTCGATCCGTTCGGCCCGCGGGGTGGTGGCCCAATGGCCCCAAGCGGCTCGCGCGGCGGCCACTTCGGCATAGGCGTCCCCAACGGGCAGTTCGGCGATCAGCGCGCCGGTCGCGGGTTCGTAGGTCGACAGAAACTTGGTCATGGCGACGAGGCTAGGCCGCCGCATCGGGGTCGGCAAGCGCCGCGCCCATTACCCGCACTCGCGCGACCTTGTCGTACAGCATCGTCCAGTCGTCGCGCTCGGCGATCGGCGCCCAGATCGCCTCCACCTCGTCGATCAGCATGGATTCGGGCTCGCCCTGCCAATAGGCGTGGTCGCGGGCGCGGCGGGGCGCATAGGGTTCGATCAGATCGCGCAGTTCGCTCCAGGTGTCGTCGTAATGATCCGGCACCTGTCCGCCGAACAGGTCGAAATAGACGCGGTCGATCCCCGCCTGCGACGTGCGCAAGGCTCGCTCGAAGCTCTGGACCAGCGCGCGGTCCTCGGTCCCGCCGCGCGGGGTGACCCCCAGCCGCCAGAGGATCGCGGTCACGATCTCCGCCAGATAGCTCGTCGCGAACCCTTCCAGCGCGGCGATCAGCGGCTCGCTCTCCGCGATCAGGCGGAGGCTGGAGGCGAGTTGCATCACGTCCCATTGGATCGCCTCGGGCTGGCGGCCCAGCGCGTAGAGGCCGGTCTGGTCGAAATAGGCGGCGGTGAACTCGGGGTCCCAGGTCGGCGCGAACCGCCAGGGGCCATAATCGAAACTCTCGCCGGTGACGTTGATATTGTCCGAGTTGAGCACCCCGTGGACGAACCCGGCGGTCATGTAGTGCGCCGCCAGCGTCGCGGCACGCTCAGCCACCAGGGTCAGCAGGCGGACGGGATCGTCCGAGGCCTCGCCATAGAAATGACGCAGGACATAGGCGACCAGCCGCTTCATCCCCGCTTCGTCGCGCTCGAAGGCGAGCCGTTGGAAACTGCCGATGCGGATATGGCCATGGCTCATCCGCACCATCACGGCGGAGCGGGTGGGGGAGGGCTCGTCGCCCCGGTGCAGCGCCTCGCCCGTCTCGATCAGCGACAAAGTGCGCGAGGTGGGGACGTTCAGCGCCTCCAGCATCTCGGTCGCCAGGATTTCGCGCACTCCGCCCTTCAGCGTCAGGCGGCCGTCGCCGAAGCGGCTATAGGGCGTCTGCCCCGACCCCTTGGTGCCGAGTTCGAGCAACCGGCCATCGGTCGCGATCATCTGCGCGAAGGTGAAGCCGCGTCCGTCGCCCAGATCGGAATTATACTGGCGGAATTGATGGCCGTGATAGCGAAGCGCCATCGGCCCCGGCAGCGTGTCGGGCAAGGGCTGGAACCGCCCCAGATGCGCCACCCATTCCTCATCGGTCAGCGTCTCCAGCCCGATCTCGGCGGCGGCGCGATCGTTGCGGAAGCGGATGACGGTTTGCGGAAAATCCGCCGCCTCCACCGGATCGGCTAGGAAGTCCGCGATCTCGATCAGCGGGCGGGCGGGGCGATAGGCTTGCGGGGACAGGGGCATACCGCGATATGGAGACGGCACCGGAGAACCTTCAAGCATGACTCCATATGAGAATCGTTATTGGTGGTCGAAGGACGGCCTGCGGCTTCATGCGCGCGACTATTCCGGGTCGGATGCGCTGCCCCCGATCCTCTGCCTGCCCGGCCTGACCCGCAACGCCCGCGATTTCGAGGGGCTGGCCGAGGCTTTGGCGGGCCGTTCGCGCGTGATCGCGGTCAGTTTCCGGGGGCGGGGTGAGAGCGCCTATGCCAAGGATCCGATGACTTATGTCCCCCTGACCTATGTCCAGGATGTCGAGGCGCTGCTGGACGAACTGGGCATTACCCGCTTCGTCGCGGTCGGCACCTCGCTGGGCGGGATCGTGACGATGGTGCTGGCGGCGACCGCGCGCGGGCGGCTGGCGGGGGCGGTGCTCAACGATATCGGGCCCGAGATCGAGGCGGCGGGGCTGGCGCGTATCCGAGGCTATGTCGGCAAGGGGCAGAGTTTCCCGACCTGGCTTCACGCCGCGCGCTGCCTTCACGAGAATAGCGAGGACGTCTATCCCGATTGGGGAATGGAGGACTGGCTCGCCATGGCCAAGCGGACCCATAGGCTGACCAGCGCAGGACGGATCGTCCTCGATTACGACCTGAAGATCGCCGAGCCGTTCCGCGTGCCCAATGCCGAGGCGGGGCCGGACATGTGGGCGGCACTGGATGCGCTGAACGGGGTGCCGACGCTGGTGGTGCGCGGCGAGCGGTCCGACATATTGAGCGCGAGCGTCGCCGAGCGGATGGTGAAGGCGCTGTCGCCATCCGAACTGGTGACGGTCCCGCATGTCGGCCACACGCCGTTGCTGACCGAGCCGGAGGCGTTGGCGGGGATCGGGCGACTGCTCGACCGGGTAGCGGGATAAGGCCCATTCCATTCCTCCCCCCGCAAGGGACTCCTCTGCAAATGCAAATACGCCTGGCACCATCCCGGCGAAGGCCGGGATCCAGTTGCGGGACGATTGTAAATGCCTCTAATCGCCTCCCGACTGGACCCCGGCCTCCGCCGGGGTGGTCCATGGTGTCGGGCAGCGTCCCGACGTTCGCACAGGTTTTCTGCAAGGGGAGGAAAACGTGAAGGGCGATCGACTCTAGCGGTTTCCAACGCCGCTGCCGCCCGTTAATCCGGCGGCTATGGCCCGTCCGCTCAACATCCTGCACCTCCATTCCTCCTTCTCGCTGGGCGGCAAGGAGGCGCGAGCGGTCGCGCTGATGAATGCGTTCGGCGATGCCGCAAAGCACACCATCGTTTCCGCCATGCCCGACGAACTCGGCGCGCGGGATTCGATCGCCAAGGACATACGCTACGAAATCGCACAGGACGCGCCGTCGCTGACGGGCAAGCCCTCGGTCAAGCGCTACGAGGCGATCGCCGCCTATATGCGCCGCTTCGACCTGGTGCTGACCTATAATTGGGGCGCGATCGACGGGGTGATGGCGCGGCGCGTCTATCCCAAGGGCGCGCCGCCGCTGGTCCATCACGAGGACGGGTTCAACGCCGACGAAGCGCGCGGCCTGAAGCTGGAGCGCAACATCTATCGCCGCATCGCCCTGTCGGCGGCGAATGCGCTGGCGGTGCCGAGCCATGTGCTGGAGGGCATCGCGCTCCGCACCTGGAAGCAGCCCGCCGAGCGGGTCCATCGCATCCCCAACGGCATCGCGACCGCGCTGTACGCGCGTGACCCCGATCCGAACGGCATCCCCGGCTTCGTGCGCCAGCCCAAGGAGATCGTCGTCGGGGCGCTGGCGGGCCTGCGGGTGGTCAAGAACCTGCCGATGCTGGTCCGCGCAATGGGCGGCATCCCCGGACGCTTTCGCCTGGTGATCGTCGGCGAGGGGCCGGAGCGCGCCACCATCCAGCAGGCCGCCGCCGCCATGGGCATTGCCGACCGGCTGGTCATGCCTGGCTTTCTAGAGCGGCCTTATAATTACATCCGGCATTTCGACATCGTCGCGCTATCCTCGCTGTCCGAACAGGCGCCGATCTCGGTGCTGGAAGGGATGGCGGCGGGCTTGCCCATCGCCTCGCTGCCGGTGGGCGATGTGCGCTCGATGGTGTCGGAGGCCAATCAACCGTTCATTGCCGACGCGCCCAACGAGGTGCGGCTGCGCGACGTGATCCAGGCACTGATCGCGCATCCCGAGTTGCGCGCCCAGGCGGGTGCCGCCAACCAGCAGCGCGCCCGCGCCGAATTCGACCAGAGCCACATGGTCGCCCGCTACAAGACGCTGTACGAACAGGTCCTGGGGCGGCCCGGCGCATTGGGTTGAACCCGGCACCCGGCCGTGTCTTTAATTCCCCCTCGCCTAGCGTTCCTAACACGCTATATGAGACCCTTTCGGACAGACAAGGTAACGACGTGTTCAAAGGCTTGAGCCCCATCCTGTACAACGGCCGCGAAGTCTGGCCGCTGATCGAAGGCGGGAAGGGCGTCGCTGCGACCAATCACGCTTCTGCGGGCGCTTGGGCGGCGGCGGGCGGCGTCGGGACCGTGTCGGCCGTGAACGCCGACAGCTATGACGCCGAGGGCAAGATCATTCCCCAGATCTACCGCGCGCTGACCCGGCGCGAGCGGCACGAGGAACTGATCGAATATGCCATCGAGGGCGCGGTCCAGCAGGTGAAGCGCGCCTGGGACATTGCCGGTGGCAAGGGCGCGATCAACATCAACGTGCTGTGGGAAATGGGCGGCGCGCAGCGGGTGCTGGAAGGCGTATTGTCGCGCACCAAGGGGCTGGTCGCGGGCGTGACCTGCGGCGCGGGCATGCCCTATAAGCTGTCCGAGATCGCGGCGCATCACCAGGTCAGCTATCTGCCCATCGTCTCCTCGGGCCGCGCCTTTCGTGCGCTGTGGAAGCGCGCCTATTCCAAGGCGGCGGAATGGCTGGCGGCGGTGGTCTATGAGGACCCCTGGCTTGCGGGCGGCCATAACGGCCTGTCCAACGCCGAAGACCCCTTGCAGCCCCAGGATCCTTACCCCCGCGTGAAAGCTTTGCGCGATACGATGCGCGAAGGCGGCATTTCGGACGATGTGCCGATCGTGATGGCGGGCGGCGTCTGGTACCTGCGGGACTGGAACGACTGGATCGACAATCCCGAACTGGGCAAGATCGCCTTCCAGTTCGGCACCCGACCGCTCCTGACCCAGGAAAGCCCGATCCCCGAGGAGTGGAAGCAGCGGCTGATGACGATCGAGCAGGGCGATGTGCTCCTGCATCGCTTCTCGCCGACGGGTTTCTATTCCAGCGCGGTGCGCAACCCCTTCCTGCGCAGCCTGGAAGCGCGGTCGGAGCGCCAGATCGCCTTTTCGACCCAGGAAGCGGGCGACCATGTCTTCCAACTCGATGTGGGCGTGAAGGGCAAGAATTTCTGGGTGACCAAGGGCGACCTGCTGCGCGCGCGCGAATGGTTCGGCCATGGCTTCACCATGGCGCTGAAGACGCCGGACAACACATTGGTGTTCGTGACGCCGGAAGAGGCCAAGGAAATCCGCAAGGATCAGGCCGACTGCATGGGTTGCCTGTCGCAGTGCCTGTTCTCGAGCTGGGCGGACAGCGAAACCAACTCGACCGGCCGTCTGGCCGATCCGCGCAGCTTCTGCATCCAGAAGACGTTGCAGGAGATCGCGCATGGCGGCGATGTCGAGCAGAACCTGATGTTCGCAGGGCATGCGGCCTACAACTTCAAGCGCGATCCCTTCTATTCGAATGGGTTCGTGCCGACCGTGAAGCAGTTGGTCGACCGTATCCTGACCGGGGACTGATCGCCGCGATGACGCCGGAGCTTCGCGCGACGTTGCTGGACGTGGCCGGGGCGATGGCGTCGTTTTCGCAAGGCTGGTGGATCATCGGCAGCGCGGGCGTGGCGCTGCACGGGGTCGAGGCCGGGCCGGTGAAAGACGTCGATCTGCTGGTCGATGAAGGGCTGGCCGGGGCGGTGCTGGATCGGCTGGGCGTGGTGCCGCTGGATATGCCGCCCGACCCGTTGTTTCGCTCGGCGGTCTTTGCGCGCTGGACCGCGCCGCCGGTGCCGGTCGAGGTGATGGCGGGATTCTGCGTCGCCGAAGCGAATGTCTGGCATCCGGTCAAGCCGCGCTCCCGCGAACGGATCATGCTCGACGGGACCGCGTTGTTCGTGCCCGATCGCGCCGAGTTGCTGGGCCTGTTCCGCCGGTTCGGGCGACCCAAGGATGCCGCGCGGGCGGCGGCGCTGGAGGCGGCGGGAGCCCGGCCAGAGGCAGGGACTCCCGCGCAATAACGTCAGTCCGCGACAGTGCCGATCACGGCACCCGCCGTGCCGCCCACGGCCGCACCCTTCTCAACGCTGCCCCCGGTCGCCGCCGCGACACCCGCGCCGCCCCCACCACCGATGGCGGCCCCCCTCAACGTCGAACAGGCCGAGATCGACATGGCGGCTGCGGCGAGACTGAGGGTAATAGCCAGCTTTTTCATGGTGGTAGCTCCTGTTGAATGGCAGGAGGGGGAATGCAGCGGCGACCCGCTGGTTCCGCGCCGCAACATTTTGAAATGGATCAGGGGGGGGCATGGAACGGCAAGGGGGAATATCCGGCGCGATATGCGGGTTCGTGCTTATGGCCCGAACACTATTCTCGTCGCATTGTGTGAAGGAAATCGGGCACCGGCAGGTGTACGATATCCTCCAAAGCAGGAAGCCGCGGGCCACGCTGGGTGACCTATGGGGTTTTGGGGTTTTGCGCTG
>NZ_JAXCMJ010000034.1:0-38047 GCF_038084995.1 Sphingomonas sp. 2378 | reverse complement strand
GCTCCTCCCCCGGCGGGGAGGAGCAAGGGGGTCAGCCTGCCTCGCGGTCGTCCTGGTCGGGGCCGGATACCGCCATCGACAGGGTGCGGCGGAGCAGGGAGGGGGAGCAGGGCTTGCCGCACACCGCCGCACCCGGATAGCGCGATTGCAGCGCCTGTTCATCCGCATGGCCGGAATGGAAGATCAGCGGCACGCCCGCCTGGCTCAGCCGCTCCGCCGCGGGGAAGACCTCCCCGTCGCGCAAGCGCACGTCGAGGATGGCGCAGGCCAGTTGAGGCCGATCGCCGTCAAGATGCGCCAGAACTTCTTCGACGCTGACATAGGGGCCGTCGACCTCATAGCCGCCATCCTCGATAATCGACTGAAGATCCAAGGCGACGAAAAACTCGTCCTCGACCAGCAAAACCGTCTTAGTCATTCGAGAGCACCGTCTCCGGCAGTGTCAGGGTCAGCATGAAACGTCCGCCGATGCTTTTCCGCTCCAACTGTGCGCCCAATTGTCGCGAAGACGTCTGAACAAGCAATGTTCCGAAGCCCTTGGCATTGTCCTCGGGCGCGCTCTCGCCGCCTGTTTCCGTCCATTGCAGCGTCAGCTTGCCATCGGCGACGATCCAGCCGACCGACAATTCCCCCTCGCGCAGCGCCAGTGCGCCATATTTGACCGAGTTGGTCGCCCATTCGTGCAGGATCAGCGCCAGCGGCGACAGGCAGCGGCGGTCGACCAGCAGGCGGGCTCCGTCGATCTCGATCTTCGACTGGCCCTTATAGGGCGCGATGGTCGCCTCAACCAACGAACCGAGTTCGATCGCCTGTTGCTCGCCCGCCGGGGAGGCTAGCGAGTGGGCGCGGCCCAGCGTCGCGATCCGTTCGCGCACATCCTCGGCCATCTCGGTCACGTCGCCATGCGACCGCGCGGCGGCGGAGACGATGCCGGAGATGATGGCGAACAGGTTCTTTACCCGGTGGTTCATCTCGCGCAGCATCAGCTCGCGCGTCTCGGCGATCGCATATTCGGCGGTGACGTCGATCGACACGCCGACCATGCGATGCGGCGCGGCCGTGGTGACGACCCGACCGAAGCCCTTGATCCAGCGTTCCTTGCCGTCCAGGTCGAGGCGGAAGGTCATTTCGAAATCGCTGCGACCCGCCATCGCCTCGGCCAAGGCGAGTTCGACGCCGGGCCGATCCTCGGGCACGATCCGGTCGAACACCTGCGCGACGCGATCGGCCTTCTCCAGTCCGTCGAAGCCGAACAGATGGCGTCCGGTTTCGTCCAGGATCATCTCGCCGGTGCCTGCGCGATATTCCCAGACGCCGATGCCACCCGCCTTGATGGCGAGGTCCAGACGCTCGCGCTCGGCGGCCAGTTCGCGCTCCAGGCTCAGCGCCTCGGTGATGTCGGTCAGGACCAGCGTCGCGCCGTCGATCCCGTCGCCCTGCGTCCGATAGGGCAGGATGCGCAGTGACAGCGTCCGCTCGCCGTCGCGCGTGGTCACCCGCTGCTGCGACGGCGGGCTGCCTGCGGCCACCGCCTCCGCGCCGCCCAGATAATCCGTATTGGCCAGCCGGGTCGACACATCGGCCAGCAACCGGCCCCGGTCGCTCGGTTGCAGCGGGAAGATCGAGCGCGCCGCCTCGGTATAGCTGCGCACCCGCAGATGCCTGTCGAGGACCACGACCGCCAGATCGGTCGATTCGAAGAAGTTGCGCAGATCGGAATTGGCGAGGGTGAGTTGATCGACCTTGGTCTTCAACTCGTCGTTGACGGTCGACAATTCCTCGTTGGTCGATTGAAGCTCCTCGTTCATCGACATCATTTCTTCGTTGGAGCTTTTCAACTCCTCATTCGCCGTCTCCAGCTCCTCGACGGTCGAGCGCAGCCGGTGGCGGGTCAGGCGCAGTTCGTCTTCCAGCGCCTCGATATGATCGTCGCCGGGCTCCAGATCGGCCAGGTCGCTCATCTCGACCGGGCTGAACGGCGCGGTATCGCGGAACAGGAAGAGCAGCGACCCGTCGGTCAGCGGATCGCAGATCACCTCGATCTTCTGGATGCCGAACTCGGTCGTCACGGCCACGTCGCGTGCGGCGATCCGCTTGCGGGCGTCGCGCGCCTGGCGCAGCATCGGGCCCATCACTTCGCGCAGGCCCGGTCGCGCCAGGGTGGTCGCGCTGGACCCGCCCGCACGGGTCACGGGGAAGGTGAAATAGCGGCTCAGCTTGCCGAACGCGGCCAGGATGCCGCCATCCTGATCCACCACCATGCTCGGCGGGGCATAGCGATCGACGATCCGACGCAGCGCCACGCCCTCGTCGCTGCTTACATGGCCGCCGTCACGCTCGCCCCGCTCGCCGCGTCGCCGGGGGGTGCGGCCCGTCGCGCCGGGCAGGTCGATGGGGTAGGAGGGGGAGGCAGCGGACCGCTCGAACAGCCGGGCATGGCTGTCGATCGCAGGGAAGAGATGGTCGAACCGCCCCACGCTCTCCGACGGCCCCAGGAACAGATAGCCGCCCGGCCGCAACGCGTAATGGAGCAGCGGCAGCACCGATTGCTGCAACCGATCGTCGAAATAGATCAGCAGGTTGCGGCACGACACCAGGTCGATCCGCGAAAAGGGCGGGTCCTTGACCAGGCTGTGATTCGAGAAACGGATCATGTCGCGGATCGAACCCGCGATGGTGAACCGCTCCGCATGGGGAATGGTGTAGCGTTCACGCAAAGGCGCCGGAATGTCGGCCAGCGCGGCGGCGGGATAGGTGCCGTCGCGCGCGATCTGGAGCATCTGTTCGTCGATGTCGGTCGCAAAGATCTGCACCGCCAGCGGCTGTCCCGCCTCGCGCGTGGCCTCGGCGAACATCATCGCAATGCTATAGGCTTCCTCGCCGCTGGAGCAGCCGGGCACCCAGATGCGGATGTCCTCGTCCGGGTCGCGTGCGCGGATCAGCGGCAGGATCGCCTTGGTCCGCAGCGTCTCGAACAACTCGGTATCGCGGAAGAAGCGGGTGACGTTGATCAGCAGGTCGCGGAACAGCGCCTCGCACTCGTCGGCGTCGCTCTTGACCCGCGCCAGATAGGCCGAGCCGGTGCCGATCCCCAGCACATGCATCCGCCGCTCGACCCGGCGGACCAGCGTCGTGCGCTTGTAACCCGAAAAGTCATGGCCGATGGCGTTGCGCAGCACGCGGCACAGATCGTCGATATGATCGGCGACGACCTCCGCCTCATGCTCCTTGGGATCGCCCGAGCGACGCGCGAAAAAGGCCTGGAGACATGCGACGATCTCCCCTGCGGGCTTGATGAAATCCACCAGCCCGGTGCCCACCGCCGACAACGGCATGCCGTCATAGCGGGCGCTCTCCGGCTTCTGGACGACGCCGACGCCGCCATTCTCCTTGATCGCGCGCAGACCCGTGGTGCCGTCCGCACCGGTGCCCGACAGGATGACGCAGGCGGCATTGGCCTGCTGGTCGCTGGCCAGCGACAGGAAGAAATCGTCGATCGGACGGCGAAGCCCGCGCGGCTGGACGAAGTCGGTCAGCTCCAGCACGCCGCCGCGAATGGCCAGCCCCCGGCCCGGCGGGATGATATAGACATGGTCGGCCTCGATCCGCTCCGACCCTTCGCACTGGCGCACTTCGAGGTTGGTGTGCCGGTCGAGCAACTGGGCCAGCATGCTTTCGTGATTGGGGTCGAGATGCTGGACCACCACGAACGCCATGCCGGTCGGCGCATGGGCGGGCGTCAGCATCTCGCGCAGCGCCTCCAGCCCGCCGGCGGATGCGCCGATGCCGACGATCGGCACCGTCATGCCGCCGCGTCCGTCCGTCGATGTCGTCCCGGTCCGGGCCGAGGCGTCACTCACGGAAAGGCCGCTCGGTCGAGATCCGATAGCGTCAGCTTGGCCTGGGCGATGGTGGCCGCGGTGTTGGCGATCGCGGTCAGCGATCCCTCCAGCACGATGCCGCTTTCGGCCAGGATGGGGGTCAGGCGACCCAGCGTCTTGCCCAGTTCGGCGTCATAGGCGGCCAGCCGCTCCGGCTGGGACCGGCTGACGTCGAATTGGGAGGCGAAGATATAGGGCATCTTGCCGCCCAGCTGCCGCAGCTTCGACATGTAGAGCAGATTGATGAAGGGCGAGCCGTCCTTGCGGAAGTTGACCAGCATGGTGCGGACGTTCAACTGGCGATCATTGGCCAGGAATTCGCGAATGCGATCGCGCGCTTCGATATTGTCGGCGTCCCGCTGAAGCATACGGCAATTGCGGCCGATCATGTCCTCACTGGTATAACCGGTCAGTTCGCGGAAACCATGATTGATGAAGATGAGCGGGTTGTCGTCCGACGCATCGGCCAAGGCCAGGGCGATCGGCGACTGGTCCAAATAGCTGGCCAGATGGGTCGGAATATCGATATCGTTCACGCAATCTGGCTCCCTGACGCGCATTCGCATGGCGTCCATCCCTCCGCAAGTGCCGAGACGACCGGCGGCCCCCGAAAAATTCACATGGATAAACCCGGAAAAGGCCGCGCACGTTCCAGGGTGGTCGCCACCGGGGGCCGCGTCGTCAGGATGCGGTCGACACCGATCGAGGCCCCAGCCAGGATCGGCGGAAGCGAATCTGTTCGGGCGTCGGTGCCCGTCCGATCCGCTCGTCGGGCACGATCTCCATATTGGGATCGGCGATCAGGGTCATGGTCGCCCGCCGCTCGGCCCCCCGCTGGCGATAGACGATGGGCAGCCGGTCGCCCGGCTTGTGCGCGGCGAGCAACGCGCTCCACGCCGTCGCATCCGCGACCGGGCGGCCATCGACGCTGACGATCTCGTCACCCTTGTCCAGCCCGGCTTCGTAGAGCGGCGTGCCCGGCGCGGTCGATGCGGCGATCGTCAGGCCGCCATCGCCCTTTGCCGGGGTTCCGCCCACCCAGGCGGCATCGGGATGCTGGGGACGCAGCGTCAGACCGGCCTGGGCCAGCAGCGGCGCAAAATCGGGAAGCGCGCTGCCCGTTACGCTGCGCGCGAAGAAGCGGTCGGCAAAGCCCTGATCCCCCGTCACCTGCGCCAGGGCGACGCGGAGGTCGTCGGGGCGATAGCTGCGCTCCGGCTTGCCGTGGTTGCGCCAGAGCTGGCGCATATAATCGTCCAGCGTCAGCTTCGGAAAAGCCTGTCGCAACTCCAGGTCGAGCGCCAGCGCCAACACCGCGCCATAGGCATAATAGGATTTGAAGATATTGGGATTGGTCGGGTCGATCGACTGGGCCGCATCGACGAAGGGCGCGCGCAGGCTCATCTCCTGCGGCCCGCCGTAACGGCGCGCCGGCGTGATCAGCAGCGCGTTCAGCGTGGCGGAGAGCTGGGCGATATAGTCGTCCAGCGGCATCTGTTCGGCGCGGACCACCGCCAGCGGGCCGTAATATTGGGTGAAGCCCTCGGCCAGCCATAGCGACGGCGTGGCATTGGCGCGGGTGAAGTCGAACGGCTCCAGCTCCGCCGGGCGGATGCGCTCGACATTCCAGGCGTGGAAGAACTCGTGGCTCAGCGTCTGGATCTGCGCGAACTTCGCCGCCGCCAGCGACTTCGGCATGCTGATCACCGTCGAGTTGCGATGCTCCATCCCGTCGCCGCTGATTTGCGGCATGTAATCGGCCAGGAAGGTATAGGTGCCATAGTCATAAGGCGGCGCCTCGCCGAAGATCGCGATCTGCTGGGCCACGACCTTCTTCGCCATCTCGGCGAACTGGTCGAGATCGGCGGGGCTGCCGTCATGATGCGCGGTCAGGCGGATGGTATAGCGCTTGGCGCCGTCGCCCACCGTCCAGCTCCGCATGTCCCAGGCCGACAGCTCGACCGGGCTGTCCATGAAATATTGCAGGTCGCGCGCGGTGAAGACGGCGGGGTCGCCGGTCGGCGCAAGCTGTGTCGCGATCTTCCATCCCGCGAGCGGGTGGAAGCGGACGCGGATCGGCCGGTCGTCCTGCCCTGCTGCCCACATGAAGGTCGCGGGGATGTTCAGATGCGCATGGGTCGGGTCGATCTGCGCATAGGTGCCGTCGCCGCGATCGCCGAACAGCGTGTAGCGGACCGTGACCGTGCCGTCATGACCGGGCACCGTCCAGCCATAGGGATCGGTCCGCGAAATGGTCAGCGGGCGTCCGGCCCCATCGACGGCGGACACCGAATAGACGTTCTTGGCGAACTCGTGGAGCGCGTAGCGACCGGGCGAGGAGCGCGCCATCTGGAAGCGGACGGGCTGGCTATCCAGCCCGCGATAGGTCACGCTGACCTGCGCCTCATGATGGTCCGGATGCGGAAAGGCGATGTCATATTCCACCGCCGACGGCGCGGAAGCCCTGGCGGAGGGGCGGGCCTGCTGCGCCGCAACCGGGGACAGCGCCGTGCTCGCCAGCGCCCATGCCGCCGTCATCGCCCATATCCGCATGCCCGAACCCCTTCACTCGATTGAGGTGCGGACTTAAGCGCGGAGCAATGACGGGGTCCACCGCTTTGTGCGCGCGGCCGGGCTCTATTTCGGGGCACCGGCGAATCGCCGGACAACGACGCCGCCGCTCTCATTGAGTGGCGTCATATCCAGATGATATGTCAGGAAAATCTGGAGGCGCGACCGGGAATCGAACCCGGGTGCAAGGATTTGCAGTCCTCTGCGTCACCACTCCGCCATCGCGCCTCGATGCGTGGGAGGCGGGCATGTGTGCGGTTTTTCGCGCGGCGTCAACAGGCAGGATGCGATTGCGCGGCAAAAACCTGCTCCCGGTCTTTCCGGCCTGAAGGTCGCCATAAGCGAATATGCCGCCGGATGCCGCAATATGGCCAAATCCTTATGCTGGGGGTGTCCAGTCCGCTTGGCGGAAAAGCCCTTGCGCGATAGAAGCGGCGGGAACCAATTTAGTGTATTGCACAACTAAAACGGCTGTGCGACAGGGATGGGCCATGATGACGACCAGCAACGACTCCTCGAATTTCGCCGCGATGCGCCATGCCATGGTGGTGAGCCAGCTGCGCACCACGGCGGTCAGCGACCAGCGGGTCGTGGCCGCGATGGCGCGGGTGCCGCGCGAGGTTTTCACGCCCGAGGCTCTGCGGGCGGTGGCCTATCGCGACGGGACGCTGGACCTCGGCCATGGCCGGGCGATCAACCTGCCGATGGCGACGGGCCGCCTGCTGACCGAGGCCTATCTGGAGGCGGGCGACCGCGTGCTGCTGATCGGCGCGGCGACCGGCTATACCGCCGCGCTGCTGGCCGGGATCGTCGCCGGTGTCGTCGCCGTGGAGGAACAGGCCGAGCTGGTCGCCGCCGCGCGCACCGCGCTGGCGGGTGAGCCGAAGGTCGAGATCGTCGAGGCACCGCTGACGTCGGGCAAACCCTCCGGTGCGCCCTATGACGTGCTGGTGATCGACGGCGCGGTGGAGGAACTGCCCGCCGCTCTGGTCGAGCAGGTCAAGGTCGGCGGTCGCATCGTCACCGGCCTGGTCGAGAACGGCGTCACCCGGCTGGCCAGCGGTCGCCGGACCGAAGGCGGCCACGGCGTCCGCGCCTTCGCCGATGCCGAATGCACCGTCCTGCCGGGCTTTGCCCGTCCTCGCGCCTTCCAATTCTGAGGGTCCATGCGCCTGCACCTGACTTCCCGACTGACCTCCCGCATTCTCATCGGCTCGACCCTGTTGATGGGCGGGGCGGCCTCGGCCGAGACGTTGCGGGAAGCCATGGTGCGTGCCTATCAGAGCAACCCGACGATCACCGGCCAGCGCGCCGCCCAGCGCGCCACCGATGAGAATGTGCCGATCGCACGGTCGAACGGCCTGCCGTCGCTGCAAAGCTCGGCGCAGCTGACCGACAATATCGTCGTCGCCAACAACAACTTCCTCAATCCCGAGCGGGTCGGTACCGGAGCGGTGCAGCTTTCGGTGCCGCTCTACCAGGGCGGGGCGGTCAGGAACGCGGTACGCGCGGCGGAGACACGGGTCGATGCGGGCCGCGCCCAGCTACGCGGGGTGGAGGCGAACCTGTTCACCAATGTCGTCGCGGCGTATATGAACGTCATCCGCGACGAGGCGATCGTCAACCTCAACACCCGCAACGTCAATGTGCTGGAAACGAACCTGCGCGCCTCGCGCGACCGGTTCCAGGTCGGCGACCTGACCCGCACCGACGTGGCGCAGTCCGAAGCGCGCCTGGCCCAGGCGCGCGCACAGCTTCAGTCGGCCCAGGCCAATCTGATCTCCAGCCGCGAGAATTACGTCGCGGTGGTGGGTGTCGCCCCGGTCGGGCTGGAACAGCCGCCCGCGCTGCCCGCGCTGCCCGCATCGCCGAACCAGGCGGTGGCGGTGGCGCTGGACCAGAACCCCCAGTTGATCGCCGCGCGTCGGTCGGCGGATGCGACCCGCTACGACATCAACGTCGCGCGCGCCAACCGGCTGCCGCGTATCGCGGCGGTGTCGAGCGGCAATTATTTCAACTATCTGGGGTCGCTGAACGTCCCCGGCGTGCCGGTATCGGGCGTGAACGCGACCGTCGGTGCGCAGTTGACCATGCCGCTGTTCCAGGGCGGTCGCCCGGCGGCGCAGGTCCGCCAGGCTGAGGCTCTGCGTGGACAGGCACTGGAGAACGCGACCGGGACCGAGCGGCAGGTGGTGGCGCAGGTCCGCTCCGCCTATGCCGTATGGCAATCCTCGCAGGAGGTCATCCAGTCCGCCGAATCGGCGGTCCGCGCCAACTCGCTGTCGCTGGAAGGGGTGCGGGCCGAGAATAGCGTCGGCACCCGCACCGTGCTCGACATCCTGAACGCCGAGCAGGAGTTGCTGAACAGCCAGGTGACGCTCGTCACCGCGCGGCGCGACGCCTATGTCGCGGGCTTCGCGCTGATCGCTGCGATGGGTAATGCCGAGGCGCGCGATCTGGGGCTGGACGGCGGCGCGCTCTACGATCCGGTCGTCAATTACCAGCGTGTCCGCAACAAGATCAACGACTGGGGCGGCGATGGCGAGCCTGCGCCGGTGGCCAGCACCACCGCCGGAACCCCGGCCCAGACGGCGGCGATCACCCGTCCGCTCGACGCCGATGTGAATGCCCCTGTTGACAGGAGCCCCGCATTAACCACAGGTGCATCGGCACCGAGCCGGCAATAACGCCGGGCAGGGGGCCTTGGGGGGCTTCAATGGGGATTGCGGTCATGGGTGAGATCAGCGCCGAGCCGTCGATGGAGGAAATCCTTTCCTCGATCAAAAGGATCATCGCCGAAGAGGGAGAGGTGCCCGCGCGTCAGCGTCGCCAGCCGCGCCCCGTGCCTTCGCCGGTCGATGAGGATGATTCGCCCGAGGTTCTGGAACTGAGCGATCCCATGCCCCTGCGCATGAAGGTCGAGGCCGCCGCCGCTCGTGCCGCCGAATCGGCGCTGCGCCCGGCGGTAGAGGCCGCGATGGCCCAGGCCTCCGAACCGGTGGCCCAGGCACCTACGCCTGCGCCGGTTCCGGCCCCGGCGGCCAAGGCAGAGGCACAAGCCATGGACGATGGCGAAGAGGCGATCGTCAGCCCCCGTGCGGCCGAGGCCAGCCGCGGTTCCCTGGAGGCGCTCAGCCGGATGATGGTCAAGCCCGAACCGAGCAGCGACGGAACCCTGGAAGGATTGGTTCGCGACATGCTCCGCCCGATGCTGCGCGAATGGCTGGACACCCATCTGCCGGGGATGGTCGAGGCGATGGTCGCCCGCGAAATCGCCCGGATCACGCGCGAGGGGCGCTAAGCCTCTCGCGGCCCGCGAGACGTGCGGTTTCGGGATATTGATCGCCAGCGGAGCGGAACCGCGCGCGTTCCGCCGGGTTCGGTGGTCATGACCCTCACGCCCGAAACGCCCGATGCCGAGAAGTCGACGCGTTCCGCCGTGTCGTCGCCCCCCATATCCGATTCGAAGCAGCCGCATTCCGGCCAGTCGGACATCTTCTTCGCAGCGGTGAAGACCACGCGGATGCCGATGATCGTCACCGATCCCCGGCAACCCGACAATCCCATCGTCTTCTGCAACGAAGCCTTCAGCTTCATGACCGGCTATTCCGAGGACGAGATCCTCGGCACCAATTGCCGGTTCCTGCAAGGTCCCGAGACCGACCGCGACGTGGTGGCGCAGATCCGCGCCGCCATCGACCGGCGCGACGAGATCGCGGTCGAGCTGCTCAATTACCGCAAGAACGGGTCCACCTTCTGGAACGCGCTGTTCGTCTCGCCGGTCTATGACGATGCGGGCGAACTGGTCTATTTCTTCAGCAGCCAGCTCGACATCTCGCGCCGCCGCGAGGCGGAGGACGCGTTGCATGAGGCGCAGAAGATGGAGGCGGTCGGCAAGCTGACCGGCGGCATCGCGCACGACTTCAACAATCTGTTGCAGGTCATCATCGGCTATTCCGACATATTGGAGGCGCGGGTCGACCAGGGCGACCGAAGCGGACGCCGCGCGGTCGAGGCGATCGCCGCCGCCGCCGCGCGCGGCGCGACCCTGACCCAGCAACTGCTCGCCTTCGCGCGCAAGCAGGAGCTTCGCGACCGGCTGCTCAACTTCAACCAACTGATCGAGGATTTCCGGCCGATCCTGAACCGCACGGCGGGGGACGGGGTGGTGCTGCGCCAGCGGTTGGAGGAAAATCTCTGGAACTGCCGGATCGACCCGGTCCAGGCGGAGATGGCGCTGCTCAACATCGTCACCAACGCCCGCGAAGCCATCGCCCGCACCGATCACAGGGGTGAGATCTCCATCACCACCCGCAACATGATCCAGTCCGCCGACCAGCCCGAAGGTCCGGCCAATCTGGATGCCGGCGAATATGTCGTGGTGCGCGTGGCCGATGACGGGCCGGGGATCGATGCGCAGATCGCGGACAAGGTCTTCGATCCGTTCTTCACGACCAAGGAGATGGGGAAGGGCGCGGGACTCGGCCTGGCGATGGTCTATGGCTTCATGCGTCAGTCCGGCGGGCTGGCGGCAGTCGAGCCGAGCGAGGCGGGGGGGACGGCGCTGTCGCTCTATTTCCCGCGCGCGGCGGCGGGTGCGTCCGAACGCCGCTCTGCCCCGGTACAGCCCGCCCGCAGCGGCGGGGCCGAGCGTGTGTTGATGGTCGAGGATCAGGACGATGTCGGCGATCTGGGCAAGTCCATGCTCGAAGATCTGGGTTATGACGTCGTCCTGACCCGCAGCGCGCGCGAGGCGCTGGATCATCTGTCGCGAGACAGCGACTTTCAACTCTTGTTCACCGATATCCTGATGCCCGGCGGCATGAACGGCGTGGCGCTGGCCCAGGCGGTGCGGCGCGATTATCCGCGCCTGGGCGTCCTGCTGACCACCGGTTACGCCGACGAGGCGATCGATGAGGGCGCGCGGTCCTACGAACTGATCCGCAAGCCCTATCGCCGGGCGGAACTGAACGAGCGGATTCGCGCGGTGCTCGACCGGCCGGGGGCTCGTACCTGATAGCATCTGGCGCAAGCGGGCGCGGCTGATTAAGGCAGCGGCATGACTGAGCTGCCCAAGACGTTCGACCCCGCCGCAATCGAAGCCCGCTGGTATGGCCATTGGGAGGAAAAGGGCCTGTTCCGCCCCGACCGCCCGAATGCCGAGCCCTGGACGATCGTCAATCCGCCGCCCAACGTCACCGGCAACCTGCATATCGGTCATGCGCTCGACAACACGTTGCAGGATATCTTGGTCCGCCACGCCCGGTTGAAGGGCAAGGATGCGTTGTGGGTGGTCGGCACCGACCATGCAGGGATAGCGACCCAGATGGTGGTCGAGCGCCAGATGAACGCGCGTGGCGAGAAGCGCACCGACTTCACCCGTGACCAGTTCCTGGAAAAGGTCTGGACCTGGAAGACGGAGAGCGGCGGCCAGATCACCGGCCAGCTACGCCGACTGGGCTGCTCGATGGACTGGGCCAATGAGCGGTTCACCATGGACGAGGGCTTCAGCAAGGCGGTGCTGAAGGTGTTCGTCGACCTGCACCGCCAGGGCTTGCTTTACCGCGACAAGCGGCTGGTCAACTGGGACCCGGGGCTCGGCACCGCGATCAGCGACCTGGAGGTCGAGACCCGCGAGGTGAAGGGCAGTTTCTGGCGCCTCCGCTATCCGCTTGCCGACGGATCGGGCTTTATCGAGGTCGCGACGACGCGCCCCGAGACGATGCTCGCCGACATGGCGGTCGCGGTCCACCCGGACGATGCGCGCTACACCGCGCTGATCGGCAAGCAGGTGCGGCTGCCGATCACCGGTCGCCTGATCCCGATCGTCGCCGACGAACATGCGGACCCCGAACTGGGATCGGGCGCGGTCAAGATCACGCCCGGCCACGACTTCAACGATTTCGAGGTCGGCCGCCGCGCAGGGATCGGGGCGCGCGACATGCTCAACATGCTCGATGCCAAGGCGCATATCTGCCAGACGGCCGATGGCCTGGTCCCCGACGCCTTCCTCGGCCTGTCGACCGCCGACGCACGCAAGGCCGTGGTCGCGCGGTTGAAGGACGAGGGCGTCCTGATCCCGCACATCGACAAGGACGGGGCCGAGCATGACGCCGAGCCGCGCACGATCCAGACGCCGTTCGGCGACCGTTCGGGCGTGGTGATCGAACCTTGGCTGACCGATCAATGGTATGTCGATGCCAAGACGCTCGCCCAACCCGCGATCGAAGCGGTGCGCTCGGGCAAGATCAGAATTGTGCCGCAGGCTTGGGAGAAGACTTTCTTTAACTGGATGGAGAATATCCAGCCCTGGTGCGTCAGCCGCCAGCTGTGGTGGGGCCACCAGATCCCGGCCTGGTTCGCCGAGGATGGCCGCGTGTTCGTCGCCGAGAGCGAGGAACAGGCGCAAGGACAAGCGGGCGAGGGCGTGATCCTGACCCGCGACCCGGACGTGCTCGATACCTGGTTTTCCTCGGCGCTTTGGCCCTTCGCGACGCTGGGCTGGCCGGACAATGGCGACAAGACGCTGGCCGGACGTTACCCGAACGACGTGCTCATCTCCGGCTTCGACATCCTGTTCTTCTGGGATGCGCGGATGATGATGCAGGGCATGCACTTCATGGAAGACGTGCCCTTCAAGACGCTGTATCTCCACGGTCTGGTCCGCGCCGCCGACGGCTCGAAAATGTCGAAGTCGAAGGGCAATACGGTCGATCCGCTCGGCCTGATCGACCAGTACGGCGCCGACGCGCTGCGCTTCTTCATGGCGGCGATGGAGAGCCAGGGCCGCGACATCAAGATGGATGAGCGCCGCGTCGAAGGCTATCGCAACTTCGCGACCAAGCTATGGAACGCCGCGCGCTTCGCCCAGGCGAACGGCATCGGCGCTTCGGCGACGCTGGAGGCCCCGAACGCCAGCCTCGCGGTCAACAAGTGGATCATCGCCGAGACGGTGAAGACCGTGCAGGCGGTGGACCTGGCGCTGGCCGATTACCGCTTCGACGGTGCCGCCAACGCGATCTATCAGTTCGTCTGGAGCCGCTTCTGCGACTGGTATCTCGAACTCATCAAGCCGGTGTTGCAGGGCGGCGAAGAAGGCGGCGACGAAACCCGCGCCGTGGCGGGCTGGGTGCTGGATCAGATACTGGTCCTGCTTCACCCGTTCATGCCCTTCATTACGGAGGAACTGTGGCATGCCATGGGCGCGCGCGATCACGACCTGATCGTGGCGCACTGGCCGATGGCCGATGCCCGCGCGCTGGACCCCGAGGCGGAGCGTGAGATCGACTGGTTGATCCGTCTGGTCAGCGAAATCCGCGCCGCGCGGACCGAGCTGAACGTACCGCCGGGCGCGCGCCTGCCGATGCATGTCCGCGATGCCAATGACAACACCACGGCGCGGCTGATCCGTCAGGCTTCGGCGCTGGCGCGTCTGGCGCGTGTCGATGCGGCCGAGGGCGAAGCCTTGGGCGGTGCGGCCCAGGTGGTGGTGGACGAGGCGACCTTCGTCCTGCCGCTGGAGGGCGTGATCGACCTCGACGCCGAACGCCAGCGCCTGACGAAGGCGATCGCGGCGGTGGAGAAGGAGCGTGACGCGCTGGGCGGGCGTTTGAGCAACGCGAGCTTCGTCGAACGCGCCAAGCCCGAAGCGGTGGAAAAGGCCCGCGCCGACCATGCGGACAAGATGGCCGAAGCCGCGCGGTTGCACGCGGCGCTCGGCCGCCTGGGCTGACCCTCCAATCCTCCCCATGCTGAGCATGGGGAGGGGGACCGCGCCCGTAGGGCGTGGTGGAGGGGCGAGGGGCAAAGCCCCTCCACTATCGCTTCGCGATGGTCCCCCTCCCCAAGCATAGCTTGGGGAGGATTGGGCTAGGCTTGCTCGCCCAACCGTCTCAGCCGCCGGATCCTGGGCTCGCGCTGCAACTGCGCCTCCCGCCGGATCACCTGACGCAATTCATCCCGCTTCTCGTGGATCGACGCGATCACCGGTCCCATCGCGACGCCCAGATCGACCAGCACCGCCTCCGACAATTGCAGCGAGCTTTCCAGCGTCTCGGGCACTGCCTCGCTGACGCCCGCACGGTATAGCTCGGTCGCATGCGCCATATCCCTTGCGCGCGCGATGATCGGCAGGTCGGGCGCGGCGTCGCGGATGCGCCGTGCCAGCCGCACGGTCAGCACCGGATCGTCCATCGTCAGGATCAGCGCGCGCGCGGCGGGCAGGTTCAGCCGGTCGACCAGTTCCGCGCGCGAAACATCGCCGAACAGCACCGGATAGCCGGCCCGCCGCGCCTCGCTGACCGAATCGATATCCGCCTCGACCGCGACATAAGCCTGGCCATGGATGGTCAGCATGTCGGCGATCATCTTGCCGACCCGCCCGAAGCCGATGATGACGGTGCGCCCGCCATCCGCCTCCGGCTCTGGCGCGGGCGGCCCGTCGGTGCTCCGCGCCTCGATCCTGCGGGAGATGACTCGACCCGCCTTGGCGAGCAGCGGCGTGATGGTCAGGCCGATCGCGGTCACGGTCTGCCAGAAACTGGCGGTCGAGCGCAGGATCAACTGCGCCTGCGCGGCGGTGCCCAGCACGATCAGCGTGGTCTCGGACGGGCTGCCCATGAGCAACCCGGTCTCCGCCGCCACCCCGCGCCGGGCATGGGCGACGCGCAGCAGCAGATAGGTGACGATCGCCTTCACCGCGACCACGCCGACCACCGCCAGCAACAACATGTCCCAATTCTTCGCTATCAGCCGCAGGTCCAGGCTCATGCCAACCGTGATCAGGAACACGCCCAGCGCCAGCCCCTTGAACGGCGCGGTCATCACCTCGACCTCCGAGTGATATTCGGTCTCGGCGATCAACAATCCGGCAAGCAGCGCCCCGACGATCGGCGACAGGCCCGCCGCCGTGGTCGCCACGCTGGCGACGATGACGACCAGCAGCGAGGCGGCGAGGAACAGCTCGGGGCTCTTGGTCCGCGCGGCTTGGGCAAACAGGCGGGGCAGCACGATCCGGCCGCCCACATACATGGCGACCACCGTCAGGCCACCGCGCAAGGCGACGCCCGCGATGCCGACCCAGCCCTCATCCGTCGCGGTCGGCGCCATCGCTCCCAGCGCGAAGATGATCGGGACCAGCGCCAGATCCTCGAACAACAGCATCGCGAAGGCGCCCCGCCCGACCGGGCTGGTCGTCCCGACGAGCGGCAGCACCAAAGCGGTCGAGGACAAGGTCAATGCCAGCCCCAGCCCGATCGCCCCGGCCCAACTCTGTCCGATCAGATGCAGCGCGATGCCGATCAATGCGGCCGAGCCGAGCAACTCCGCCGCGCCGGTCCCGAACACCAGTCGCCGCATTGCCCAAAGCCTGCGAAAAGACAGCTCCAGACCGATGGAAAACAACAATAATATGATGCCGAACTCGGCAAAGGGTTCGATCGACTCGGGGCTGGAAATGGTCAGATAATAAAGCCATGGCGCATGCGGGACGAGCGAACCCAGCCCCGCCGGGCCGACCAGCAATCCGACCAGAATGAACCCGATGACCGGGCTGACCCGAAAGCGGGCAAAGGCCGGAATGACGATCCCGGCAGAGCCCAGGATGACCAGCGCATCGGAGAAGCCTTGATTGTCGAGCCGTAATGCCATGGCGACACACTAACCCGGCTTGGACGCCCTTGTCAGGTCGTTAATGGCGCGTAACGGGGATGGGACGATCGGTCCACTGACGGTGCGGCTGCCGCGGGGCTAGGGGGCGGCGATGATCGATTATCGCCTCTCGCTGTCCGGGTCTTTGCTTTCGCTGCTGTTGCTGGCGGGGTGCGGGGATGATGGCCGGGCGGAGCGGTTGAAGAAGGCCGGGCCCCATCCGTCGCTGGAGACGCTGATGCGGGTCGCGGATGCCGATGCGGGGGCGCGGACCTTCGGGCAATGCCTGGCCTGCCACACGATCGGCAAGGGCGAACTGGATCGCGCCGGGCCGAACCTGCACGCCATCATGGGCAAGCCGGTGGCGGGGGGCAGCGATCGCTTCGGCTATACCGCCGCCTTGATGCGGGCGGGCGGCCATTGGGACCGGGCGACGATGGATCGCTGGCTGGCCTCACCACAGCGCTTCGCACCGGGCACGAGGATGACCTTCGCGGGATTGCCCGACCCGCTCGCACGGGCCGATGTGATCGCCTATCTGGAGCGCGAGGGCGGCTCCAGATAGGCTATGGGATCAAACCTTCGCGAAAGGTCTGCTGATCAGGCTGCCGTCGACGTGGAGGAAAAAGGGGCGGGCGGTCGCTGGCTCGCTCATATAAAGCGGCTTTTGTGCCGCCAGCTTTCGGCTGTTTCCATAGCGTTGGATGCAGACGCGGTCGCCTTGGTTGCCGCCGAGGATGTGGAGGTGTGTGTCGTCCTCGCCAATGTAGAGACCGACGTGACCCTTCATGCCTCGCTCGAAGACGATGATGTCGCCCAGATCGGGTTGTTTGCTGTCCTTGCCGAAATATTCCCAGTTGCGCGCCCAAAGCGGTTTTGAAGGTGGTGTCTTGCCGGCTTGCTTGGCGACGTAGGCCATGGTCAGGCCGCACCACGGTGTCTCATCAGTCTTGTAATCACGGGCGACGTCGCCGCCGACCTTCTGCGCCCATTCCAAGATGACGGGGTTGCTCTGATCGCCGGGCTTCTCCTCGACGCCCCAGATTTTCAGCGCTTCCGACACCATGCGCGGCAGCGTCCCGATGGTTGTCAGCCAGCTATAATTTCCCAGATCCATTCGATGTCTCCCGATCGAGCGATACGCAAAAAGACCCGGGAGGCGTGCCCCCCGGGTCCAGATTGCGCGCGTCGCGATCGGTCGCCTATCGGTGACCGGACCGAAACGGAGTTTACTGCCAGTCGGCCATCGCGGTTTCGAGGTTGACGCGGATCGCCTCGAAGAACTGCTCGGTGGTCATCCAGGGCTGGTCCGGGCCGATCAGGATGGCGAGGTCCTTGGTCATCTGGCCGTTCTCGACGGTCTGGACACAGACCTTCTCCAGCGTCTCGGCGAAGCGCACCACGTCCGGCGTGTTGTCGAACTTCCCGCGATACTTCAGGCCGCCCGTCCAGGCGAAGATCGAGGCGATCGGGTTGGTCGAGGTCGCCTTGCCCTGCTGGTGCTGGCGATAGTGACGGGTCACGGTGCCGTGCGCCGCCTCCGCCTCGATCGTCTTGCCGTCCGGGGTCATCAGGACCGAGGTCATCAGGCCCAGCGAGCCGAATCCCTGCGCGACCGTGTCCGACTGCACGTCGCCGTCATAGTTCTTGCAGGCCCAGACGAACTCGCCGTGCCACTTGAGGGCCGAGGCGACCATGTCGTCGATCAGGCGATGCTGATATTCGATGCCCGCCGCCTTGAACTGCTCGGCGAACTCGGCGTCGAACACTTCCTGGAAGATGTCCTTGAAGCGGCCGTCATAGGCCTTGAGGATCGTGTTCTTGGTCGACAGGTACACCGGCCAGCCGCGGTTCAGGCCATAGTTCATCGAAGCGCGCGCGAAGTCGCGGATCGAATCATCGAGATTGTACATGCCCATGGCCACGCCCGCCGCGGGGAAGTTGAACACCTCCTCCTCGATCGACTCGCCATTCTCGCCTTCCCACTTCAGGGTCAGCTTGCCCTTGCCGGGAACCTTGAAGTCGGTCGCCTTATACTGGTCACCGAAGGCATGGCGGCCGACGACGATCGGGTGGGTCCAGCCCGGAACGAGGCGGGGGACGTTCTTGATGACGATCGGCTCGCGGAACACCACGCCGCCCAGGATGTTGCGGATCGTGCCGTTGGGCGACTTCCACATCTTCTTCAGGCCGAATTCCTCGACGCGCTGCTCATCGGGGGTGATCGTCGCGCACTTGATCGCGACGCCGTACTTCTGGGTCGCATGGGCGCTGTCGATCGTGATCTGGTCGCTGGTGGCGTCGCGATTCTGGACCGACAGGTCGAAATAGGCCAGCTCGATGTCGAGATACGGCTTGATCAGGCGTTCGCGAATCCATTCCCAGATGATCCGGGTCATTTCGTCGCCGTCGATCTCCACGACGGGCGTGTTCACCTTGATCTTCGCCATATGCGCATCCTTCAGATTGGCAGGTTTGGGCATGCGTCTAGGGGAGGGGGCGCGGCGGATCAACCACCTGTGGCGCGGGCTGGCGGAGCCGGGGTGAACCGAAATCATTGTGCGATGGCCGGCGGACCGGTAGACAGGCCTAATGCCTTCGCTCGAAAAGCCTCCCATCGCGACCACCACCGTCAAGTGGCGCTTTCCCGCCGTCCATCCCGAAGGGCGCAAATATGTGCTGATCGGGGCGGGCCTGACCCTGCTCGCGACGCTGGTCACCAAGGTGCTGTTCTGGCCCTTTGTCGGCCTGTGCATCTGGATCGCGGCCTTTTTCCGCGATCCGATCCGCACCACGCCCCAGGGCGACGACCTGATCGTCGCGCCCGCCGATGGCCTGGTCACGATGATCCAGCGCGTGCCGATCCCGCGTGAGCTGGTCGGCGAACTGGGCGAGGCGCCGCTGGTGCGCGTGTCGATCTTCATGTCGGTGTTCGACGTGCATATCAACCGGACGCCCGTGGCGGGCGTGATCCGTCAGGTCGTCTATATCTCGGGTAAGTTCCTCAACGCCGATCTCGATAAGGCGTCGGACGAGAATGAGCGCCAGCATTTCGTGGTCGAAGGGCGCGACGGTCGCAAGATCGGCTTCACCCAGATCGCAGGACTGGTCGCACGGCGCATCGTCGGCTTCGTGAAGCCTGGGGACATGGTCGCGGCCGGCCAGCGGGTCGGCCTGATCCGCTTCGGTAGCCGGGTCGACGTCTATTTGCCCGACGACGTCACGCCGCAGGTTTGCCTGGGTCAGCGCTCGGTCGCCGGGGAAACGGTGCTGGGCCGCGTCGGCGGCAAGCCGATGAGCGGCATCGCCCAATAAGCCTTTAGCGACATGGCCATTTCCCCCCGCTTCGCGCGTCGCGCCTCGACCGACGGCCTGCCCCCCAAAGGGCTCCCATTGCGTGCGATCGCGCCCAATGCGGTGACGGCGCTGGCGCTGGTGTCCGGTTTGACCGGCGTGAAGTTCGCCATTGCCGGGTCCTGGGAAGCGGCGGTGACGATGATCATGGTCGCCGCCGTGCTCGACGGGCTGGATGGCCGCATCGCCCGGTTGCTGCGCGGGGAAAGCCGGTTCGGGGCGGAACTCGATTCCCTGTCCGACGCCATTTCCTTCGGCGTGGCGCCCGCACTGATCCTCTATCTCTGGTCGCTGGAGCATCTGCCGCGGATCGGTTGGATTTGCGCGGTGCTTCAGGCGGTATTCTGCGCGCTGCGACTTGCGCGGTTCAACTCGCAACTCGATGTGACCGACCAGCCACGGAAGACGGCGGGCTTCTTCACCGGTGTCCCGGCTCCTGCCGGGGCCGGGCTGGCCATGTTGCCGCTTTATCTGTGGTTCTGGACGGGCGAGCCTATTTTCGCCTCACCCTATCTCGTGGCGCCCTGGGTCGCTTTCGTGGCACTGCTCATGGTGTCGAGCCTGGCGACCTTATCCTGGACCTCGTTCCGCCTGCGCCGCCATGTCCGGTTCGAGGCGCTGGCGATCATCGTACTCGTCGGCGTCGCGTTGATCTCGGCACCGTGGCATGCCCTGACCGCGCTGTGCCTCGCCTATCTGATCAGCATACCCTTCACGATGCTGGCCTATGCCCGGCTCAAGCGGCAGCGCGGCGGCGTGCCAGCGACGAAGGGACCGGCGAACTCGCCGCCCAGCGCCTGACCGCAATACGACGCTCGGCGACGACTAGAGTCGCGAGCGGCGTGAAGGCCGGTTCGACATGGCCGGTGGCCAGATGAAGGATGCGACGCCATTGTGGCGCGATCATCATGACGATGGTACCAATAGCGGCGATCAGCGCGCCCATGAAAACCAGAACACTCACCACGATCATCATGATGCCCGCCTCCTGCCGTCCGCTACGGTCCGGCCTATTAACCGGATCGTAACCATTGAAAATTTTGATCAGTTCCGTCGCTGCCCTCGTGACAGCAGGTCGAACGGTGCCAATTTCGCGATGTTTCGATAGCGATTCACCGCAATCAAGGTCTGTTCTCCCTTGCGACCTCTTTATGTTCCGCTGTTGTTCCTGTGTCAAGCGGCGTTGGAACAAATGCGAACGGCGTCTGGCGCTTGCTATCGCGTTTCGGCTGGGCTAAGGGCGCGCCCCTCAACACCGCATGGGAAGCATCATATTTCGGTGCGCATGGGCTTCGCCCGCCGCGTCATCCGCTTCCCAGAGGACTAACCGGAAGGAATTATCTTATGGCGGCACCTGTCGTCACCATGCAGCAGCTGGTTGAAACCGGCGCGCACTTCGGCCACCAGACCCACCGCTGGAACCCGAAGATGAAGCCCTACATCTTCGGCGACCGCAACGGCGTCCACATCCTCGACCTGTCGCAGACCGTGCCGCTCTTCGCGCGCGCTCTGGAGTTCATCAGCTCGACCGTCGCGGGCGGTGGCAAGGTCCTGTTCGTCGGCACCAAGCGCCAGGCGCAGGAGCCGGTCGCCGAGGCCGCTCGCCGTGCGGGCCAGCACTTCGTCAACCACCGCTGGCTGGGCGGCATGCTCACCAACTGGAAGACGATCTCGAACTCGATCAAGCGCCTCAAGACTCTCGAAGAGCAGCTTTCGGGCGACACGCACGGCCTGACCAAGAAGGAAGTGCTGAACCTGACCCGCGAGCGCGACAAGCTCGAACTGTCGCTGGGCGGCATCCGCGACATGGGCGGCGTGCCGGACGTCATGTTCGTGATCGACGCGAACAAGGAAGAGCTGGCGATCAAGGAAGCCAACACGCTGGGCATCCCCGTTGTTGCGATTCTCGATTCGAACGTCTCGCCCGACGGCATCGCCTTCCCGGTTCCGGCGAATGACGACGCCAGCCGCGCGATCCGCCTGTACTGCGAGGCCGTGGCGATCGCCGCGACCCGTGGCAATAACGAGCAGCAGCGCCGCAGCGGCACCGATTTCGGTGCGATGGCCGAGCCGCCCGTCGAGGAAGCGCTGACCGTCGCGCCGACCGAAGTCGCCGAGCAGGCCGTCGAGGCCGAGCGCCAGATCGACGCATAATCGCGTGGAGCATGCCCCGCGATGCGGGCGGGGCGATCGTCGACCGGACGGGGCAACCCTTCGGTCGGTGACATCGGCTTGACATGCAAGCCGTGCTAAGGGCCGCCTCCGATGGGGCGGCCCTACCCGCATCCCCCTTTTCAGACAGAGGATTGAGACAATGGCCGATATCACCGCAGCGATGGTCAAGGACCTGCGCGAAAAGAGCGGCGCGGGCATGATGGACTGCAAGAAGGCGCTGGCCGAGGCGAATGGCGACATGGACGCCGCGCTGGACTGGCTGCGCACCAAGGGCCTGGCGGCCGCGCAGAAGAAGTCGAGCCGTACCGCAGCCGAGGGTCTGGTCGGCGTCGCCACCAACGGCACCGTCGGCGCCGCCGTCGAAGTGAACTCGGAAACCGACTTCGTCGCCAAGAACGACCAGTTCCAGGCGTTCGTCCGCGACGTGACCGCGATCGCGCTGAAGTCGGGCGACGATATCGAGGCGCTGAAGAACCAGGCGATGCCGCAGGGCGGCACCGTCGCCGAAGTGCTGACCAACAATGTCGCTACCATCGGTGAGAACCAGTCGCTGCGTCGCGCCAAGCGCCTGGAAGTGTCGAAGGGCGCGGTCGTGTCCTATGTCCACAACCAGCAGGCGCCGGGCATGGGCAAGATCGGCGTGCTGGTCGCACTGGAGTCGGAAGCCGCCGACGAGACGCTCCAGTCACTCGGCCGTCAGCTCGCGATGCACATCGCCGCCGCCTTCCCCAAGGCGCTGAACGAGGAAGACCTGGACGAGGCCGAGATCGAGCGTGAGCGCGCGATCGCGACCGAGAAGGCCGCCGAATCGGGCAAGCCCGCCGACATCATCGCCAAGATGGTCGAAGGCTCGATCGCCAAGTACCGCAAGGAGCACGCGCTGGTCAGCCAGCTGTTCGTGATCGACGGCAAGACCAAGATCAGCGACGTCGTGGCGAAGGCCGGCAAGGACGCCGGTGCCGAGATCAAGCTGGTGGACTATGTCCGCTTCCAGCTGGGCGAGGGCATCGAGAAGGAAGCGTCGGACTTCGCGGCCGAGGTGGCTGCGGCTTCGGGCGTTCCGCAGAAGGCGTAATTCCTGCGCCGTCCTTTGACGGGACGGTCAAGGTGATAGGGGAGCGGTTGCCGCATGGTGGCCGCTCCCTTTGCGTGTGGGGTGGCCCGTCCAAACTCCGTTCGCCCTGAGCGAAGTCGAAGGGCATGGGGTGAACGCATCTCCATGGGCTTCGACTTCGCTCAGCCTGAACGGCGGTTGGGGGAATAAGGCTTTCCTCTCTATATTCGCCAAGCCGGACGTGGCCTGTGGGTGGTGGACATCCGACGCATGTCCCACGAAAATCCCCGCAACCTGCCGCTGCGTGGTTGCCCGTAGCCCGGTCGCCGCCTAAGGTCCGCGCCACTTTCATCACCAAGATCCGAGAAACGATGACGACCCCGCGCTTTAAACGAATCCTGCTGAAACTCTCGGGCGAGGTCCTGATGGGTGAGGGCGGGCTGGCCATCTCGCCCGAGATCACCGCGCGCGTGGCGCAGGAGATCGCCGATGTGCGGGCCCAGGGCTATGAACTGTGCATCGTGGTCGGTGGCGGCAACATCTTCCGTGGCCTGTCGGCGGCGGCCAAGGGGTTCGAGCGGGCGACCGCCGACTATATGGGCATGTTGGCGACGGTGATGAACGCGCTGGCGGTGCAGAACGCGCTCGAGCAGATCGGCGTCGACACGCGGGTTCAGTCGGCGATCCCGATGGCGAGCGTCTGCGAGCCCTTCATCCGTCGCCGCGCCGAGCGGCATCTGGAAAAGGGCCGCGTGGTGATCTTCGCGGCGGGCGTGGGTTCGCCCTTCTTCACCACCGACAGCGGCGCCGCGCTGCGTGCCGCGGAGATGAAGTGCGACGCGCTGTTCAAGGGCACCAGCGTCGACGGCGTGTACGACGCCGACCCCAAAAAGGTGCCGACCGCCACCCGCTATGACACGGTCAGCTATTCCAAGGTCCTGTCCGACGACCTGAAGGTCATGGACGCCTCGGCCATCGCGCTGTGCCGTGACAACAATATTCCGATCGTCGTCTTCAATATCCGCGAACATGGCAATTTCGGTGCCGTGCTCGCCGGCGAAGGCGTGTCGACGATCGTCCAGAACCAAGGAGCGTAATTTCATGGCAGCCTATGACAAGTCCGACCTCGAGCGCCGTATGCAGGGCGCGGTCGAGTCGCTGAAGCACGACCTGAACGGTCTGCGTACCGGCCGTGCGTCGACGGCTCTGCTCGATCCGGTCACCGTCGAGGTCTATGGCAGCCACATGCCGCTGAACCAGGTCGCGACCGTTTCCGCGCCGGAGCCTCGCATGTTGTCGGTGCAGGTGTGGGACAAGTCGAACGTGTCCTCGGTCGAAAAGGCGATCCGTTCGGCGGGGCTCGGCCTGAACCCGATCAATGACGGCCAGACGCTGCGCCTGCCGATCCCCGACCTGACCGAGGAGCGCCGCAAGGAACTGGCCAAGCTGGCGAACAAATATGCCGAGAGCGCGCGTATCGCGGTCCGCAATGTCCGTCGCGACGGCATGGATAGCCTGAAGACCGACGAGAAGAAGGGCGTGTTCGGCGAGGACGAGCGCAAGCGCCACGAAACCGAAGTGCAGAAGCTGACCGACGCCACCATCGCCGAGCTGGATGCGGCGGCGGCGGCCAAGGAAAAGGAAATCCTGGGCAAGTGAGTCCTCCGGCCGCCTCGGCCCAGACGGCTCTGGGGTCGCTGGTGGCCGTGCCCGATACGGGTGCGGTCCCGCGTCACGTCGCGATCATCATGGACGGCAATGGCCGCTGGGCCAAGCGCCGCCTGCTGCCGCGCTTCGCCGGTCACAAGGCTGGAGTGGAGGCGGTGCGCCGCATCTCCCGTGCCGCGCGTGCGCTGGGGATCGAGGCGCTGACGCTCTATGCCTTCTCCTCGGAGAATTGGCGGCGGCCCGAGACCGAGATCAGCGACCTGATGGGTCTGCTCCGCATCTTCCTGCGCAAGGATCTCGCCGAGCTGGTGTCGGACAATGTCCGGCTGCGGGTGATCGGCGACTATCGCCGGTTTCCCGCCGATCTGGTCGCGATGATCGACGATGCGATCGCGCGGACGTCCGCCAATACCGGTCCCATCCTGGCCATCGCGCTGAATTACGGCGCGCAGGCCGAACTGGTCGAGGCGACCCGGCGGCTGGCATCGAAGGTCGCCGCCGGCGAGATGACGGCGGACGCGATCACGCCGGAGGCGATCGAGGGTGAGTTGCAGACGAACGGCCTGCCGCCGCTCGACCTGGTGATCCGCACCTCGGGCGAGCAGCGTCTGTCCAACTTCCTGCTGTGGCAGGCCGCCTATGCCGAATTGCTGTTCGTCGACACGCTCTGGCCCGATTTCGACGAAGCGGCGCTGGCGGATGCGGTGGCGGAGTTCGGCCGACGGCACAGGCGTTTCGGCGGCCTGTGACCGACCCCGAAATCCCGACGACCGGGGCGCCCGAAGCGGCCCCGGTCAAGAGCATGTCGAATCTGACCAAGCGGGTGCTCGCCAGTATCGTGATGATCGCGGTGGCCAGCCTGTGCCTGGCGCTGGGCGGCCTGGCCTTCTGGCTGCTGGCGGTCGTGGTCGGGCTGTTCATGATGGCCGAGTGGTCGGACCTGTTGAAAGTCGATCCTTCGCGCAAGCGGTTGGCGCAATTCGCGTTGTCGGTGCCGCTCGCCATCATGGCGCCGGGACTGGCGGCGGGGCCGGGCTTCTTCGCGCTGGGGCTGATCGCGGGTGTCTTCTTCTTCCTGACCATCATTTCGCGTCGCCCCGATTATGGCGCGGGCGCGCTCTATGTCGGTCTGCCGGTCTTTTCGCTGCTGGCGATCCGTCTGCATGACGACGGGCTGGGGTTGTCGCTCTGGGCGATGGCGATCGTCTGGGCCTGCGACAGCGGTGCCTTTTTCGTCGGGCGGCAATTCGGCGGGCCGAAGCTGGCTCCCACGATCAGTCCGGCCAAGACCTGGTCCGGCCTGATCGGAGGTGTCGCGGCGGCGACGCTGCTAGCCATGCTGATGCGCTGGGGCCATGACCTGCCCTTGTCGTTGGTGATCGCGACGCCGTTCCTGGCGGTGCTGGCGCAGATGGGCGACCTGTTCGAAAGCTGGCTGAAGCGTCGTGCGGGCGTGAAGGACAGCGGCAATGTCCTGCCCGGCCATGGCGGTGTGATGGACCGGCTGGACGGCATCGTGCCCGTCGCGCCGGTGGCGGCGTTCCTGATCTTCCTGCCGGACCTGTTCTGATGCGCAGCGTGACGATCTTGGGGGCGACCGGCTCGGTTGGAACCTCGACCCTGGACCTGATCGAGCGCGAGCCCGACCGCTATCGTGTCCGCGCGCTGACCGCCAATGGCGACGTCGCCAAGCTGGCGGCGGCGGCGAAGCGGACCGAGGCGGAATTGGCGGTGGTCGCCGACGAACGCTGCCTCCCCGATCTGCGCGAGGCGCTGGCGGGCACCGCGACGCGCGTGGCGGGCGGTCGCGCGGCGGTGATCGAGGCGGCGGCGCTGCACGCCGACTGGACCATGGGCGCGATCGTCGGCTGCGCGGGTCTGGAGCCCGCCATGGCGGCGATCGCCAATGGCGGCACCGTGGTGCTTGCCAACAAGGAGCCTCTGGTGTCGGCGGGCGAGGTCGTGCTGGCGGCGGCGGCCAGGGCGGGGGCGACGCTGCTGCCCGCCGACAGCGAGCATAACGCCATCTATCAATGCTTCGACTTCGACCGGCCGGAGCGGGTGCGGCGGATCGTCCTGACCGCGAGCGGCGGTCCGTTCCGCGAATCGACCACCGAAGAGATGGCCCATGTCACCCCCGAACAGGCGGTGGCGCATCCCAACTGGTCGATGGGTGCCAAGATTTCGGTCGATTCGGCGACGATGATGAACAAAGGGCTGGAACTGATCGAGGCGGCGCGCCTCTTTCCCGTTCCCGCCGACCGGATCGAGATCGTGCTCCATCCGCAATCGGTCATCCATTCGGCGGTCGATTATGTCGACGGATCGATGCTGGCGCAGCTTGGCCCCTCCGACATGCGCGTGCCCATCGCGCATTGCCTGGCCTGGCCGGACCGGATGCCGACACCGATGGCACCGCTCGATCTGGTTGCGATGGGGCGGATGGACTTCGCCGCACCCGATCCGGTGCGCTTTCCCGCGCTGCGGCTCGCCCGTGCCGCGCTGGAGGCGGGGGGAGCGGCGCCGGCCATTCTGAACGCCGCGAACGAGATCGCGGTCGCGGCTTTTCTTGCGCGACGCATCGGCTTCCTCGAAATTGCCGCAATCGTCGAACATGTTCTCCATCGCTACGACCCGGCCCCGCCGGAAACGCTCGATGCGGTGATCGCGATCGATGCGGAAACGCGGGTGCTGGCGGCCGAGCGTGTTGAGGATTGCGTCGTTTGATCGAAACTCCCGGCCTGTTGTTGACCATCCTGGCCTTCGTTCTCGCTCTCGGTCCGCTCGTGTTCGTGCACGAGATGGGCCATTACCTCGCCGGTCGCTGGTTCGGGGTGAAGGCGGAGACGTTCTCGATCGGTTTCGGCCGGGAGATTTTCGGCTTTACCGACAGGCGCGACACGCGGTGGAAGGTCGGCTGGCTGCCGCTGGGCGGTTACGTCAAGTTCGCCGGTGACATGAACCCGGCCAGCCAGGCCGATGCCGCCTGGCTCTCGCTGCCCCCCGAGGAGCGCGCCCGGACCTTTCAGGCGAAACCGGTATGGCAGCGCGCGATCATCGTCGCGGCGGGCCCGGCGATCAACTTCTTCGCCGCGATCCTGATCCTTGCTGGTTTCGCCTATGCCTATGGCGAAGTGGTAATCCCCCCGGTGGTCGGTCAGGTCATGCCCGGTAGCGCGGCGGCCACCACGACGCTGCGCGCGGGCGACCGGGTGACGGCGATCGGCGACCGCGACGTGAACGATTTCGCCGACATCGCCCGCTATGTGCAGATCCGCGCGGGCGAGCGGGTGACGATCACCGCCGAGCGTGGCGGGCGCCGCTTCACCACGGACGCCGTCATCGGCACCGAGCAGCAGCGCGACCGATTCGGAAACGAATATCGCATCGGTCGGCTGGGGCTTCGCGGCTCGGGCGAGGTCGATCTCCGTCCGGTCGGCCTGCTGCGCGCGCCTGTCGTCGCGGTCCAGCGCACCGGTGAGATCGTTCGGATGATGGTCGAGACGCTCGGCCAGGTGATTTCCGGCCGCCGTTCGGTCAAGGAACTGGGCGGCCCGGTGTCCATCGCCAAGGTATCCGGCGAACAGATGTCGCTGGGCGTCGACGCCTTTGTTTTCTTCGTGGCGCTGGTGTCCATCAATCTCGGGTTCATCAATTTGTTGCCAGTGCCGATGCTGGATGGCGGGCATCTTCTCTTCTATGCGATCGAAGCGGTGCGGCGACGCCCCCTGGAGCCTGCGGCTCAGGAATGGGCATTTCGCGGCGGTTTGATCGCCATTCTGGCCCTGATGCTATTCGTTACATTCAACGATCTTGGCAATTTGGGGCTTTGGCGGAATATCGCTGGCTTGATCGGTTGACGACGATGGGGCAGGGCGCGGTTACGACAGGGGTCGGTTCGACTTTTCTGGGGTGGGTTTGGTGACAGCAATGACGGGTATGAAGACTGTGCGCGCGGGCGCCATATTGCTGGCGGGCACGATGCTGTCCGGCGTCCCCGTCTGGGCGCAGACCGCACCGGCCGCGCCCGGCACCGCCGCCGCCCCGGCTCCGGCGGTCGCGCCCGCACCGGTGCGGACGATCAAGACGCTGCGCGTCGAAGGGGCCCAGCGTATCGAGCCCGAGACGGTGTTGTCCTACACCAAGCTGCGGGTCGGCATCCCCTATACCCCCGAAACGCTCGACCAGGCGCTGAAGGACCTTCAGGCGTCGGAGCTGTTCGCCGACTTCTCGATCTCCGGCGTCGAATCCGGCGATATCGTCCTGCGCGTGCGCGAGAACCCGATCATCAACCGGGTCATTCTGGAGGGCAACAAGCGCCTGAAGGAAGACAAGATCAAGAAGGAGATCAAGCTGTCTCCGCGTCAGATCTTCACCCGGACCGCGGTTCGCCAGGACGTGGCGCGTATCGTCGAACTCTATCGCCGCCAAGGCCGGTTCGGCGCGGTGGTCGAGCCGAAGATGGTCAATCTCGACCAGAACCGCGTCGACGTGGTGTTCGAGATCAGCGAGGGTCCCAAGTCCAAGGTCCGCCAGATCAACATCATCGGCAACGATAAATTCTCCGACGACGAACTGCGCGGTGCCATGTACACCAAGCAGTCGCGCTGGTTCCGTTTCCTGTCCTCGGCCACCAGCTATGACCAGGATCGCCTGGCCGCCGACCAACAGAAGCTGCGCGCCTTCTATCTCAGCAACGGCTATGCCGATTTCCGCGTGACCAGCGCGGTGGCCGAACTGACGCCGGACAAGAAGGACTTCATCATCACCTATGTGGTGGAGGAAGGCCCGCGCTATAAGTTCGGCGACGTCAAGGTCGACAGCCAGATCCGCGACTTCGACAATGACAAGCTCGCCCAGTCGCTGCCCATGAAGAAGGGCGACTGGTACAATGCCAAGCTGATCGAGGACTCGATCGACAGCCTCAGCCAGACGGCGGGCCTGTTCGGCTATGCCTTTACCGACGTGGAACCGAATTTCCAGCGCGACAAGGAAGCGCTGACCATGTCGATCACCTTCAACATCGCCGAAGCCAAGCGCACCTATGTCGAGCGGATCGACATCAACGGCAACACGCAGACGCAGGACAAGGTCGTGCGTCGCGAAATCCGCGTGGCCGAGGGCGACGCCTTCAACAGTTTCCAGGTCCGCCGCAGCCAGGACCGCATCAATTCGCTCGGCTATTTCCAGGAAAAGCTGGAGATCAAGCAGAATCCGGGTTCGACGCCGGACCGCATCGTCCTGGAAACCAATGTCGAGGAACAGTCGACCGGCTCGCTCCAGCTTTCGGCGGGCTATTCGTCGCTGGAACGCTTCATCATCCAGGCGAACATCACCCAGCGCAATTTCCGCGGCAAGGGCCAGGAGTTGCGCGCGGGCGTCAACTATTCGGCCTATTCCAAGTCGATCGAGCTGGGCTTTACCGAGCCTTATGTGTTCGACAAGAATATCGCGCTGGGCGTCGACGTGTTCCGCCGCGATTTCAACTCGTTCAACTATCTGGGCACGACGCGCCAGACGACCTACAGCCAGGTGTCGACCGGGTTCCAGGTGCGTGCGGGCGTGCCGCTGACCGAATATTGGTCGCTGTCCGGGCGTTACGGCCTGACCTATGACGAGGTCGGTCTGGACTCGTCCTTCTTCAACGCCGACGGTACCTGCAACTATCAGACGGCGGGCCGCTATCTCTGCGACTCGATCGGCAATCGCTGGACCTCGTCGGTCGGCTATTCGCTGATCTACGACAGCCTGAACAGCCGCCTGCGTCCGACCGCCGGGCATCGCTTCTCGTTCAGCCAGGACTTTGCCGGTCTGGGCGGCGACGTGAAATATATCCGCACCCGGGCCGAGGGCGCGAAGTTCATGGGTCTGGGCAAGGGCTTCGTCTTCTCGCTGCTCGGCGAGGGCGGTTATATCCACTCGCTGGAAGGCAGCCGTGGGCCCGGCATCGATCCGGTCCGCATCGTCGACCGCTTCTACCTGGGCGAGCCGCAGTTCCGCGGCTTCGACATTCGCGGCGTCGGTCCGCGCGTGCTGCGCGTGCCCTATGTGGTCGCTGCGGATGGCAGCCAGTCGAAGCAGACCGATCGGGATCAGATCGTCGACGACTCGCTGGGCGGCCGGGCTTATTACCTCGCCCGCGCCGAGCTGGAACTGCCATTGGGTTCGGGCGCCCGCGAGATGGGCCTGCGTCCCAGCATCTATGTCCAGGCGGGCAGCCTGTGGGGCGTGACCCGTCCGCTGCCGTCGCTCAACTTCCCGCAGGCGCGTGACGCCAACGGCAATCCGCTGTTCAACAAGGACGGTTCGCCGACGCTGGCCCCCGCGCCCCTGGTCGACGGGCAGGGGCGGCAGATTTATCAGGTGCCCAGCACCGCCGATGCCAGCATCGCCAATTTGCAAACCACCTGTGCCACCGGCTATTCGTCGACCGCGGGCGGCGCATGCTCGGGAACCACGACCAATATCGCGCTCCAGAACACGAGCTATGCCGTCGAGGAATTCTACGGCGGCACGTGGAAGCCGCGCGTGTCGATCGGTATCGGCGTGAACTGGAATTCACCATTCGGACCGCTGCGCATCGATTTGGCCAAGGCCCTGATCACGCAACCCGGGGATGACCCCAAGCTTATTACTTTCAACGTAGGGACGCAGTTCTGATGAAGACCATGACGAAGCTTTTCCTCGCGGCGGCCCTCGTCGCTCCGGCGGCGACCGTTGCGACCACCGCCCAGGCCCAGGTGAACGGCGTCGCCGTCGCCGACCCGCAGGGTGCGATCGCCGGTTCGCGTGCTTGGACGGCCGCCCGCCAGCAGATCGAGACGACCTACAAGGCGCAGCTCGATCAGGCCGAAACCCGCCGCACCGCGCTCAGCCGTGAGCTGGAACCGCTGGTCCAGGCGTTCCAGACCGCACGTTCGGCCCCCAATGCCAACGAAGCGGCGCTGCGCACCCAGGCACAGGCGATCCAGACCAAGCAGCAGACCGCCGAGCAGGAACTGGCGCGCCTGACCCAGCCCGCCGTCCGTGCGCAGACCTATGCGGTCGAGCAGATCCAGGCGCGTCTCGGCGAAGCGGTGCAGAATGCCGTCCGCGCCAAGAATGTCAGCCTGCTGGTCAGCCCGCAGGCCGTGCTGTTCATGCAGCCGACCGCCGACATCACCTCGGCGGTGACCGCCGAGCTGGACAAGCTGGTCCCGACCGTCAGCATCACGCCGCCCGCCAACTGGCAGCCCGGCCAGCAGGGTCAGCAGCAGGGTGCGGCCCCCGCCGCCACCGCTCCGGCCGCCGCCGCTCCGGCGCCCGCGCGTCGTCAGAACAGCGGCCGGTAATTCGTCCGTGAGCGAGACGGAGAAGACCACCATGCGCCCGCTCGATATCGGGCGGGTCATGGCGGCCCTGCCGCACCGCTATCCGATGCTGCTGGTCGATCGTGTCGAGGAACTGGTCCTCGACACGTCGATCCGTGCGGTGAAGGCGGTGACGATCAACGAAGGCTTCTTCCAGGGGCATTTCCCTGGCCGCCCGATCATGCCGGGCGTGCTGATCGTCGAGGCGTTGGCGCAGGCCGCCGGTGTCCTGGCGGTGGAGAGCCTGGGCCTCGCCGGTTCGGGCAAGCTCGTCTATTTCATGGCGATCGACGGCGCCAAGTTCCGCAAGCCCGTGGAACCCGGCGTCCTGCTCCATCTGGAGGTCGAATTCGTCCAGAAGCGGTCGAGCGTCTGCAAGTTCGCGGGTGTCGCCAAGATCGACGGTGTGACCGTCGCCGAGGCGAACTTCACCGCGATGATCGCCGATCCGCCCAAGCCCGCCTGACGGCGTGCTCTAACGGGTTCGCACTTTGACTAAGGGAGCGCGGTCCGCTATGGGCCGCGCTTCCCGCTTTCAGGCTGGTCGGAACCAGCCATTTCCGGAGCAATATCATGAAGACCGATACGCATCCCGACTATCACATGATCAAGGTGCAGATGACCGACGGCACCGTGTTCGAAACCCGCTCCACCTGGGGCAAGGAAGGCGACACGATGCAGCTCGACATCGATCCGCTGGCGCACCCGGCCTGGACCGGCGGCCGTGGCTCGCTGCTGGACACCGGCGGTCAGGTCGCGCGCTTCAACAAGCGTTTCGGCGGCGGTCTCACGCTCCGCAAGTAATCGCGTCGCTCTTTGGAGCGAATGCGGAAAGGACCCGGTGCCTCCTCTGGAGGCGCCGGGTTTTTTCATGCGTGCAGCAAAGGGTCGGGAGGGCCCATCCTAAACCCTTCCTTAACCAGCAATCCATAGCCTTTACCGGATGTTCGCCGCCGAGTTCGAGACCGTCACCTTCAGACGCCGTCGTCGTTCGATGGACGCGACGGCAACGGCGGCGGAGCCCGCGACCGACGGCCTCGCACGGGCGCTGTGCAAGGTGTTGCAGCTATCGCGCGACGGCGTTCAGCTTCAGACCTATATTCCGCTTGTCCTGGGATCGGTCATCCGTCTGTATCTGCCGGATACCGATGGGGTCATGGCGCGGGTCGTGTCCGCATCCGATTTTTCCGCCCGGTGCCGGTTCCGTCGACCGCTGTCCCCCGAATTGCTGGATCAGCTGTCGTCGCAGAATTGGGAGATCGCCAAGGCGTGGCTGGCCAGCCGCAGGGAGTTGGGCTAGTCAACAGGTAAAGCCGTAACAATTGGAACGATCTTGACCCTGTCCGCCACCCCCGTGACCGCCTTGCCGCGTGGCGAAGACAGCGTTGCCGCCGTCAGCGTGACCGAGTTGTTCACCATCGGCATCGGCCCGTCCAGCTCGCATACCGTGGGACCGATGCGCGCGGCCAAGGCCTTTGCCGCCGAGATGCTCGACACCGGCCTGATCCCGCAGCGCGTACAGGCGGAACTGTTCGGCTCGCTCTCGCTGACCGGGCGGGGGCATCATAGCGACCGGGCGGTCCTGCTCGGGCTCGCGGGGGAAACGCCGGAGACGGTCGATCCCGATGCGATCGAGGGCCTGTTGGCGGATATCGCGCGGTCGGGGGAGATTGCGCTGGATGGGCGGCATCCCATGGCCTTCGACTATGAGACCGACCTGCTGTTCCGCCCGGGTTTCCTGCCCGCGCACCCCAACGGCATGGTCTTCACCGCCTTTCTGGCTGACGGCAGCGCGGTGGTGCGGCGTTTCTATTCGATCGGTGGCGGGGCGATCCGGATGGAGGGCGCCGAGCCGATGCGGTCCAACCGGCGGCTGGCGCATCCTTTCGCCTCGGGCGCGGAACTGCTGGAGCGCACGGTGGAAACCGGCCTGTCGATCGCCCAGATCGTCCGCGCGAACGAGGCGGCGTGGCGTGCGGACGTGGAGACGGACGCATTTCTCGATCGGGTCCGCGATGCCATGTGCGGCGCGATCGAGCGGGGCTGTGCCGCATCGGGCATATTACCCGGCGGCCTGAAGGTTCAGCGTCGTGCCCAGGCGATCAAGCAGAAGCTGCTCGAACGGGGGCCGCGTTCCGATCCCAGCCTGGTGTTCGAATGGGTCAGCCTTTGGGCGCTGGCGGTGAACGAGGAGAATGCGGCGGGCGGCCGTGTCGTCACCGCCCCCACCAATGGTGCGGCGGGGGTGATCCCGGCGGTGCTGCGCTATTACGAAACCTTCGTTCACGGCGCGACGCGGGACGGGGTGCGCACGCTGTTGCTGACGGCGGCGGCGGTGGGAATGCTCTACAAGAAGCGGGCGTCCATTTCGGCGGCGGAAATGGGCTGTCAGGGGGAGGTCGGCGTGGCCTGCTCGATGGCCGCGGCGGGACTGGCGGCGGCACTGGGCGGCAATCCGGCGCAGGTCGAAAATGCCGCCGAGATCGGCATGGAGCATAATCTGGGCCTGACCTGCGACCCGATCGGCGGGCTGGTCCAGATCCCCTGTATCGAGCGCAACACCATGGGGGCGATCAAGGCGATCAACGCCGCCTATCTGGCGCTCCACGGCGACGGGCGGCACATCGTCAGCCTGGATCAGGTGATCGAGACGATGCGCCAGACCGGCGAGGACATGAAGTCGCAATATAAGGAAACCAGCCTGGGCGGCCTGGCGGTCAACGTCGTCGAATGCTGAGCGCCTAGCGCGCCGCCCAGCGGATCGCGTTGGTCAGGATGCGGCGATAGGCGGGGTCGCCATAGAGTTGCGGCTCATGCCCCAGCGCGGAGTAGAAGACCCGGCCCTTGGCGCGCGGATTGATCCACATGACGGGATGGGTGCCCATGCGCAGCTTGTCGCCGGGGCGATAGCTCGCCTCATCGACTTCTGCGAGCACGGTCATGCCGCGCGTGGCGGGATTGCCGCTGAAGCTGTACCATTCGTCGCGCGCGACCCAGGGCATGCGGACCCCCGCCAGGATCGGGTGGCGCGGTGCGGCGGCGATGACGCGGGCGGACTGGATATGATCCTCGCCGTTCGGGTGGCCGATAAAGGTCGTGCCGATGATCGTATCGGCATACCAGGGCTCCTTATGGCTGTCGTCGCCCGCCGCATGGAGCGCGACCACGCCGCCGCCTCTTGCCACGAACCGGGCGAAGGCCGCCTGCTGGTCCGGCGTCAGGAAGTCGCCGCTGGCGCTGTTCAGGACGATGACGGAGAAACGCGACAGTTGCTCGTCGTTGAAGACGGCGGCATTCTCGGTCGTGAAGCTGGGGCGGCCGAGCCGCTTGGCGATGTCGGCCAGGACGATATTGGAACGCGGGATATGCTCGATATGCCGCCAGCCATTGGTCTTGGAGACGATCAGCACCCCGCGCGTGATCCCGGCGGGCAGGGTGGGGGCGACGCTGTCCACGGTCTTGCCCGGAAGATGCGGGTCGGACGGGGCCTGCGCCACCGCGATCATCGCCATCATTGCCAGCGTTTTCAACATCATCCCTCTCCCGTTTTTCCAGAGGGTAGCAAGATGTCGGTGAAGGGCAATGCATTCCTCCCCTGCCTTTGCAGGGGAGGAATGAGTGATCAATCCGCCGCGATGGGCCCGTCATGCGGCTTGGGCCGTCTGGTGAACCAGGTCAGCGCCGCCAGCACGATGCAGAGCCAGGCCGAGACATAGAAAATGTCGGTCGAGGCCAGCAGATAGGCCTGTCCGACCATCTGCCGCGTGACGGCGGCGGCGGCCTGGACGTCGGTCATGCCGAGACGGCCGAGGCCGTTCTTCGCCATCTGCCACACCGGGCCCTGTCCGATCGCCTCGGACAGATGCGCCTGGTGCATCGCCTCGCGCCGGTCCCACATGGTCGTGGTCAGCGAGGCGGCGAAGCTGCCAGCGGTGATGCGCGCGAAGTTTGAGATGCCGGTGGCCGAGGGGATGCGTGCGGGCGGCACCCCGTCCAGTGCGATGGTCAGCATCGCGAGGAAGAAGGTGCTCATCGCGATCCCCTGCACCATCAGGGGCAGGACGAAGTCACCGAAGCTCGCCTGGGTATTGAGTCCCGAGCGCATCCAATAGGAGACGCCGAACGCCGCGAAGGCGATCGTCGCCATCACCCGCGCATCGACCTTGCCCGACAGCCGCGCGACGATCGGGGTCAGCACGACCGCGACCGCCCCGCTGGGCGCCGCCACCAGACCCGCCCAGGTCGCGGTATAGCCAAGCTGCGTCTGGAGCCAGAGCGGCAGCAGCAGCGTGTTGGCGAAGAACACTGCATAGCCCAGACAAAAGGCCAGCGTCCCGATGCTGAAATTGCGCCCCTTGAACAGCGACAGGTCGACCGCCGGATTGGCGTCGGTCAACTCCCAGATCAGCCAGGCGACGAAGCCGACGACGGCGATCACCGTCATCACGACGATCCGGGTCGAATGGAACCAGTCGTCATTCTTGCCCAGGTCGAGCATCATCTGAAGCGCGCCGACCCAGACGACCAGCATGATCAGGCCTACCTTGTCGATCGGCAGGTTGCGGGTCGGCGTCTCTCGGGCGGACAGCCCGCGCCAGCATATCCCTGCACAGAACAGACCGACTGGCACGTTGATCAGGAAGATCCAGCTCCAGTGATAATTGTCGGAGATGTAGCCGCCCAGGATCGGCCCCATGATCGGCGCGACCAGCGTCGTCATCGACCAGATGCCGAGGGCGGTGGAGCGCTTCTGCGGCGGGAAGATCGAGATGAGCAGCGCCTGGCTGCCCGGGATCATCGGCCCCGACACCGCACCCTGAAGCACGCGGAAGCCGATCAGCGAGGACAGGTTCCACGCGATGCCGCACAGGAAGGAGGCGATGGTGAACAACAGCACCGACACGCAGAAGGTGCGCACCACCCCGAACTTGCCCATCAGCCAGCCGGTCAGCGGCACCGCCACGCCGTTCGCCACGGCGAAGGCGGTGACGACCCAGGTCGAGTTGTCCGAACTGACGCCCAGATTGCCCGCGATGGTGGGCAGCGACACATTGGCAATGGTCGTATCGAGCACCTGCATGAAGGTGCCCAGGGCCAGCGCGAAGGCGACGAGCGCCAGCGCCGGACCTTTCAGCGGGGCGGGGCCATCCCCCGCACCCGCGTGAGAAGGGGCCCCGGCCATCAGCGATTGGCCGCGATGATCTGCGCGATCCGGGCCTCGACCGCCGGGTCGTTGGCGTCGGTCGCGGGCGTGCGATAGGCCTGGGTGGCGGCGGTGCCGATCCGGGGCCCGCGCTGATCGGCGGTGTCCACGGTCACCGTCGCGGACAGGCCGACGCGCAAGGGATTCTGGCGCAACTCATTGGCGTTCAGGCCGATACGTACCGGCACGCGCTGGACGATCTTGATCCAGTTGCCGCTGGCGTTCTGCGGCGGCAGGAGGGCAAAGGCGTTGCCGCTGCCCGCGCCCAGACCGATGACCTTGCCGTGATAGACGATCTTGCCGCCATACATGTCGGCGACGATCGTCGCGGGCTGGCCGATGCGAAGGTCCTTGAGCTGGGTCTCGCGGAAATTGGCGTCGACCCACAGGCGGTCGAGCGGGACGACCGCCATCAGGGGCGTTCCCGCCGCGACCTGCTGTCCCACCTGCACGGTGCGCTGGGCGACCACGCCGGTGATCGGCGCGATGACGTGCATATGGTTGCGGGTGATCGCGGCGCGGCGATAGGCGGCGATCGCGGCCATCACGGCGGGGTTGGTGCCGACCTCGGTACCCTGCACGGTGGTGCGCGCCTGTGCCGCCTGGGCGCGGGCGAGGTTCAGATTGGCGGTGGCGACCTTCACGGCATCGGCGGCGTGGGACAGTTCCTCGCCCGACACCGCGCCCTCGGCGGCGGCACCGCGACGGCGGGCATAGTCGTCGCGTGCGCGGGCCAGTTCGGCCTGCGCCTGGACGATCGCCGCGCCGCTCTGATTGACCTTGGTGAAGTCGGCGCGGGTCGAGCGCACGGCGCGCGCCAGTTCGGCGGCGGCGGAGGCCAGCCCCACATCGGCGGTCGCGGGATCGAGGTCGAGCAGCGGCGCGCCCGCCTTCACCGTCTGGGTATTGTCGGCATGGATGGCCAGGACCGTGCCCGGATCGCGCGCGGTGATCGCCACCACGTCCCCGGCGACATAGGCGTCGTCGGTTTCCTCCTCCGGCTTGGCGAGCAGGAAGTGGAACACGGCCCAGACGATCGCGGCAACGACCACGACGATCACGAGGATGGTCAGGCCCATCCTGCGCGCCTTGGGCTTGCCACCGGTCGGCGACTGGGTCGTCGGGGCGGCCGAGGGGGCGGGGG
>NZ_JAXCMJ010000033.1:0-38920 GCF_038084995.1 Sphingomonas sp. 2378 | reverse complement strand
TCTGCTTGCCCGCATTGATGAGGTCGGGGTCCGCCTCCCCCTCATGGGGGAAGGGCCCGATGCCGAGCAGGCCGTTTTCGGACTGCAAGGTCACGTCGACGCCCTCGGGCACATGGTTGGCGACCAGGGTCGGAATGCCGATGCCCAGATTGACGTAGAAGCCGTCCCGAAGCTCGCGCGCGGCGCGTGCCGCCATTTCGTCGCGGGTCCAGCTCATGCCGCATCCTCCCGCGCGCGGGTGGTCAGTTTCTCGATCCGCTTCTCGTTGATCGTCGAGCGCACGATCCGATCGACGAAGATGCCGGGCGTGTGGACGCAATCCGGGTCGATCTCCCCGGCTGCGACGATCTCCTCGACCTCCACCACCGTCACCTTGCCCGCGGTAGCCATGTTCGGGTTGAAGTTGCGCGCGGTCTTGCGGAACAGCAGATTGCCCGCGGGATCGGCCTTCCACGCCTTGATGATCGACAGGTCGGCGCGCAGCCAGGTTTCGCGGACATAATCCTGCCCCTCGAACGTCTCGACCGGCTTGCCCTCCGCGACCACGGTGCCGACGCCGGTCTTGGTGTAGAAGGCCGGGATGCCCGCGCCGCCCGCCCGGATGCGCTCGGCCAGCGTCCCTTGCGGGTTCAGTTCCAATTCCAGTTCGCCCGACAGATATTGTTGCTCGAACAGCTTGTTTTCGCCGACATAGCTGGAGATCATCCTACGGACCTGGCGGCTCTCCAGCAGCATCCACAGACCGAAGCCGTCCGCTCCCGCATTGTTGGAGATGACGGTCAGCCCCTTCACCCCGCTCGCCCGCAACTCCGGGATCAGGCTTTCGGGATTGCCCGACAGGCCGAAGCCGCCCGACATGATCGTCATCCCGTCGAACAGCAGCCCGTCGAGCGCTGCGGCGGGGGAGGGATAAATCTTGCTTTTCATATCGCTCCAGTCAGCCGAGGTCGCCACCGGCCACGGGAAGGACCGAGCCGGTGATGTAGGAAGCCTCGTCCGAGGCGAGGAAGAGAATGGGCGCGATCTGCTCGTCGAGCGTGGCATAGCGCCCCAGGAAGGTGGAGGTGGTGACCTGCTCCACCGCCTCGGCCATCCAGGCCTGTTCGCGGGCGTCGTCGCCATCCGGGTTGCGCGGGACGGTGCGCGGCGGGGCCTGTGTGCCGCCGGGCGCGGTCGCGACGACGCGGATGCCCTGGTCGCCATATTCCATCGCCAAGCTTTGGGTGAGGGCGTTGATCCCGCCCTTCGCCGCTGAATAAGGAACGCGCCGGATGCCGCGTGTCGCGTTGGAGGACACGTTGACGATCGTGCCGCCGCCCTGGCGCAGCATGACCGGCAGGACGGCGTGACAGCCCCAGAGCGTCGGCATTAACGAACGGCGGATTTCCGCCTCGATCTGCTCGGGCTCGAACGCGGCGAAAGGGCGCATCCGGATCGCGCCGCCGACATTGTTGACTAGGATGTCGATCCGGCCAAAGGCCGTCACCGCCGCCTCCATTGCGGCCTTTGCGCCGTCATGGGTTTCGAGATCGCAGACGAAGAACCCGGCCGTCCCGCCCGCTTCCTGCGCCACATCGGCGACGAAGTCGGCGCGGTCGACCAGCAGGACGGCGGCGCCCTCGGCGGCGGCGCGCAGTGCGACGCCGCGCCCGATGCCCTGGGCGGCCCCCGTCACCACCATCACCTTGTCGCGAAAGCGTCCGACGAAGGTCATGCCGCCACCGCAACCGGTGCTTCGCTGGGCGCGAATTTCTCGTAATGGAAATGTCGGGGCTCGACGCCCTTGTCGCGCAGGAAGACACGCACCGCCTCGACCATCGGCGGTGGCCCGCACAGATAGATGTCGCAATCGCCTGCGTTCAGATGCGCATCGGTCAGGTGATCGGTGACATAGCCCTTCAGCGGATGCGCGCTCTGTGGATCGGCGACGCACATGGTCCAGCTCAGCGAGGGGAGTCGCGCCGCCAGTGCCTCGATCCGTGCGATCTCGACCATGTCGCCGTCCCGGGTCACGCCATAGATCAGGTGGAGCGACTGGTCCGTGCCGGTGTCGGCCAGCACCTCCAGCATCGACAGGATCGGGGCGAGCCCGGTGCCGCCCGCCAGCAGGATCGTCGGCCGGTCGACCGCCCGCAGGAAGAAGCTGCCCTGCGGTCCCACGAAGCGCATGCGCGCACCGGGCCTGGCCATCGATGTCAGCCATCCGCTCATCAGCCCGCCCGGCATGTTGCGGATCAGGAAACTGGCCTCCGCCGCGCCGGGTTTGGAACTGAAGGAATAGGCGCGGTGCTGGTCCGTGCCGGGCACCGCCAGGTTCACATATTGGCCGGGCAGGAAGCCAAGGGCGGCCGGATCGTCCAGCCGCAGGATGAGGCGGATCGTGCTGTCGGATACCAGGTCCACTGCCGCCACCTCGCCTTCATGCACGGCGGGTTTCACCTTGCAGGCGGTGGAGGGGACCGGCACTGCGATGACGCAATCGGACGAGACGCGCATCTGGCAGGTCAGGACCAGTCGTTCTTCCGCCTCGTCGGCGGTCAGTGCGTCGTCGATATAATCGTCGCCCAAATCGTAATCGCCCTGCTCGCAGCGGCACTTGCAGGTGCCGCACACGCCGTCCGAACAGTCCATCGGCAGGTTGATCTTCTGGCGGAACGCGGCGTCCAGCACGGTCTCGCCAGGGTCGCAGGTGATGAAGCGCGTCGCCCCATCCTCGAAATTCAGTGCGATACGATGGCCCATGATATCCTCTCCGGGGCCGGGCGTCAGACGTGATAGACGTCGATCACCTGGCGGATATAGTCGTTCTTCAGCACGACCTTCTTGTGGGTGATGAGCGGCTGCGCCCCCGTCACGTCGATCGTGTAGAAGGACGTGCCGAAGAAGCTCAGCGTCTCGTTGTAGCGGTGGCTCAGCGTGTGCCAGTTGAACCGCACCTGCATCTGCCCGTCGGCTTCGCTCAGTATCTCGACATTCGAGACGGCGTGATTGGTGCGCGGTTCGGGCATGCTGGCCCCCGACCGCTCGGTCTTGATGCGGAAGACCCGGTCCTCCAGTCCGTCGCGATCGGGATAATAGATGAGCGATATCTCGCGCTGCGGGTCCTCGACGAGCATGTCGTCATCGTCCCAGGCGGGCATCCAGAAGACCGCGTGCGGGGCATAGCAGGCCAGCCACTCGTCCCATTGCCGGTCGTCGAGCAGGCGCGCCTCCCGGTAGAGGAAGGCGAGAAGCCCGTCGTAGGTCAGGCTCATGCCGCCACCTCCAGCCGGTCGACCGGCCTCAGGCTGACGCCGCCGTCCCCGCCGCCTTGGCGGTCGAGGGCGGCGATCAGCGTGCGCGCCCAATATTCATGCTGGCGGACGAACAACCCCTCGTCCTCGCTGCGCCCGCCGCTGAGCAGCGGTTCGAGACCCAGCGCGCGGGCATTGTCGTCCGGCCCGGCGATCCAGTGGGTCGCCCCGCGGCTCAGGTCGTTCCACAACTTGCCCGCGCCTTCATAGGCTGTCTGGCAGGAGCGGAATTCCTCCAGGTCGTCTGGCGTACCCATGCCGCTGACGTTGAAGAAATCCTCATATTGCCGGATGCGCAGCGCCCGGTCGGCGTCGCTCTCGCCCCTGGGTGCGAAGCAATAGATGGTCACTTCGGTGCGATCGACGGCGATCGGGCGGACGACGCGGATCTGGGTCGAGAACTGGTCCATCAGATAGACATTGGGATAGAGGCAAAGATTGCGGGTCTGATCGACGATCAGGGTCGCGCGTTTCTCGCCGACCCGCGCCGCCAGCGCCTCGCGATGCGCATAGATCGGGCGGACCTCGGGATTGAGCAGCCGTGTCCAGAGCAGGATATGGCCATGCTCGAACGCATAGACGCCGCCGACGCTCTTCGACCAGCCATCGGGGTCGACCGCCTTGATCGAGTCCTCCTTGCGGCGGCCGGTGGTCGCGGCATAGTTCCAGTGGACCGCGCTGACATGATAGCCATCGGCACCATTTTCGATCTGCAGCTTCCAGTTGCCGTCATAGATATAGGAGGAGTTGCCGCGCAGCACCTCCAGCCCTTCGGGGGCCTGGTCGACCATCTGGTCGATGATCAGGCGGGTCGAGCCGAGCCAGTCCTCCAGCGGCGGCACATCGGCGCTGAGGCTGCCGAACAGGAAGCCGCGATAATTCTCGAACCGGGCGACGCGGGTCAGGTCGTGCGACCCCTCGGTATTGAACCCGGCGGGATAATCGCCGGTCTTGCCGTCCTTGACCTTCAGCAGCTTGCCCGCATTGCTGAAGGTCCAGCCGTGGAACTGGCAGGTGAAGCTGCCCTTGTTGCCATGCTTGCGACGGCACAGCATCGCGCCGCGATGCGCGCAGGCGTTGATGACCGCGTTCAGCGTGCCGGTCTTGTCGCGGGTGATGATGATCGGCTGGCGACCGATATGGGTGGTGAAATAGTCGTTGTTCTCCGGGATCTGGCTCTCATGCGCCAGATAGACCCAGTTACCCTCGAAGATGTGCTGCATCTCCAGTTCGAACAGGTCGGGATCGGTGAAGATGTCCCGGCGGCACCGAAAGGCTCCGGTGGCGGGATCGTCGACCACGGCGGTAGCCAGGCGTTCGCGAAGGTCGGTCATGGCATGTCCTCCCGGGATCAGGCGACGGCCAGGCGGGCGCGGTGGGAGAAGGCTTCCTCCTCGGCATCGTCGGCGCGCTGCACCTGGAAGTCGAAGGCGATGTGCGCAGTGTCGCCCTGCCGGTTGGGTACCGGCAGCAGCCCCTCGCGGGTGCCGAAGGCGAAGTCGTCGGCGGCGAAGGGATCGTCGCCGAAATTGATCTGCGTGGTCAGCTGGCGATAGCCCGGCGCCTCGATGAAGAAATGGACATGGGCGGGGCGGTTGCCATGGCGGCCGAGCACCTGCATCAACTGGTCGGAGGCACCGCCGGGCGGTACGCTATAGCCGTTCGGCATCTTGGAATGGAATGCATAGCGGCCATCGTCGCCGAGCCGGATGCGGCGGCGGTTGTTGAACGGCGTCTGGTCATGGGTCGGGTCGAAGTGCGAGTAGAAGCCCTTCGAATTCGCATGCCAGACATGCAGGATCGCGTTCTTCACCGGCTCGCCGTCCGGCCCCATGACCCGTCCTGCCATGTAGAGCGTGCTGGTATCGTCGGGATCGTCGGTCAGATTGGCGTCGTTGTCGACCAGCGGCGCACCTTCGACATAGAGCGGTCCCTCGATGGTGCGGGGCGTGCCACCGCTCTTGCCCGCCTCGGCATCCTTGGCGTCCATGTAGAGGTCCAGGAAATGTTCGAGGCCGACGCCGGGCATCAACAACCCGAACTCGCCAGCGCCACGCTGAAGGAAGTTGACGGCGCCCCAGACCTCGTTCTCGCTGATGTCGTGCTTGACGATCAGCACCATCAGCGACTCCACCAGATCGCGCACGATCGCCTTCACGCGCGGATCGCCCTTGTCGGAGGCCGTGCCCGCGACGCGGTCGAGCAGGTCTTGGATGGCGGGGGTCTTCACGAAGCTGGTGTCCATCACACTCTCCTATATTCTGTCTGTCTGGCCGCTCGTCGGCGGTCTTGTCGTTCGGAACGTCAGCGGTCGTCGTCGTGGAGCGACGAGGGATGGCGGCACAAAGCCGTCACCCGGATCGTCATGAAGGGATAGAGCGGCAGGCTTATCAGGATGTCGTGCAGCTCGGCGTTGGAGCCGACATCGAAGATGCTGACATTGGCGTAGCGTCCGACCACCCGCCAGATATGCCTCCAGGTGCCCGCGCGTTGCAGGTCCTGGAACCGCGCCTTCTCGGCGGCCTTCAGTCGGGCGGCTTCCTCGACGTCAAAGCCGAGCGGGATATCGACGTCCATTTCGACTTGGAACAACATGGTTCAGCCTCTCCCCGCGACGACATGAAGGGTAGGGGAGCGACGGTCGCGGCGGTGGAAGGCGACACGATCCTCGTCCAGCGCGATGCCGAGGCCGGGGCCAGTCGGCACGCTCAGGTGAAAATCAGAATAGCGCAGCGGCTCGGCCAATATGTCCTGGGTCAACAGCAATGGCCCGAACAGTTCGGTTCCCCAGGCCAGCGAGGGCAGGGTGGCGAAGACATGCGCCGACGCGGCCGTTCCGACCCCGCCCTCCAGCATCGTGCCCCCATACAGCCCGACCCCGGCCGCCTGCGCGATCGTCGCCACCGCATGGGCCGGGATCAGGCCGCCGGACTGGGCGATCTTGACCGCGAAGACCCGCGCACCGCCGCACGCCGCGATGGCGAAGGCGTCGGTGGGGCCGTGCAGCGCTTCGTCGGCCATCAGCGGCACGACATGTTTGGCGGAGAGCCGGGCCATGGCGGCATGATCGTGCCGGGCGACCGGCTGTTCGACCAGATCGACGCCTGCGTCCTCGAGCAGCGTCATGCCGAGATCGGCCTGTGCCTCGCTCCAGTTCTGGTTGACGTCGACGCGCACGCTGCCCCGGTCGCCGACCGCGCGCTTGATCGCGGCGACATGGGCGACATCGTCGCGCACGTCGCGCTTGCCGATCTTGAGCTTGAAGATGTTGTGCCGCCGCTCGGCGAGGACCCGTTCGGCTTCCTCGATGTCGCGCGCCGTGTCGCCGCTCGCCAGCGTCCAGGCGACCGGCAGGCGATCCCGGACCGCGCCACCGCCGATCAGTGCGGATACAGGCACGCCCAGTCGCTTGCCCGTCATGTCGAGCAGCGCGGTTTCCACCGCGCATTTCGCGATATGGTTGCCGAACACGCTCTTGCCGATCCTGGCCATCGCGGCCCCGACCTGCGCCGCGTCACAGGTTTTGAGGACGGGGGCGATGTACGTGTCGATGGCGAGCTTGATGCCCTCGGGGCTCTCCTCGCCATAGCTGAGGCCGCCGATGGTCGTGCCTTCGCCGATCCCCTCGACGCCGTCCGCATCGCGGAGCCGGACCAGCACGATCGACTGGTGCTGCATGGTCGCCATGGCGAGCACGTGCGGCCGGATCGTCGGGATGTCGACGATATAGGTATCGACCTCGGCGATCGTGGCCATGCCCTCTTCCTATCCAGTTTCGTCCGAATTCCTCTTAAAACTATGCTTGCTGCTCTGGACGCGCAAAGATCATTATGGTCTTCTCGCGATACTCGGAGAGTATAAGTGTATGGACCTGCGTCAGCTTCGCTATTTCGTCACCGTCGCCGCAGAGCGGAATTTCAACCGTGCGGCCGAGCGGCTGCATATGGCGCAGCCACCGCTCAGCCGATCGATCCAGCAACTGGAGGCGGAGGTCGGTGCGACGCTGATCGACCGGACCAGCCGTCCGCTCGCGCTGACTCCCATGGGGCAGTTGTTCCACGATCAGGCGGTGCAGGTGCTGAGGCGGGTGGACGACATGCGGACGATGATGGACGCGGCGATCGCGACCGACCGGCGTCGGTTCACCATCGGTTTCGTTGCCTCCACCATCTATGCGCGTCTGCCCGCCCTGATCCGCGAGTTCCGGGCGGAGATGCCCGATGTCGAGCTGACACTGGTCGAAAGCCCGACGCTGGACCAGATCGCGGCGTTGAAGGAAGGGCGGATCGATATCGGTTTCGGCCGTATCCGTTTCGACGATCCGGCGGTCCGGCGCACCGTGCTTCGTCGCGAATCGCTGGTCGCGGCGGTGCCGATGGGAAGCCCTCTGGGGCCGGACGGCGCGCCGGTGTCGCTATCGGCCCTGACGCGCGAAAAGCTGGTTCTCTACCCCAGCGCATCGCGGCCCAGCTATGCCGATCAGGTCCTCTCGCTGTTCCACGACAATGGCTTGAGCCCGAACCTGATCGTCGAGGCACGCGAATTGCAGATCGCCATCGGCCTGGTCGCGGCGGAAGAAGGCGTGGCGGTGGTCCCGGAGTCGGTGCGCAAGGCGCGGACCGAGGATGTGCGCTATCTCGATCTGGTCGAACCTGCACATTCGCCGATCATCATGAGCCACCGGGTCGGCGACGTCTCGCCCGAACTGCGCGCTTTCCTGCGGATCATTGCCCGCAAATATACCGAGTGGGGCTATGGCGTGCCCGAAGCGCTGTTGGCGGATCACGAATAGCATGCGGTTGCCGTCGACATGCCGGCTCTGGAGAGGACGACAGGATGGACATAAGGCAGCTGCGCTACTTCGTGACCGTCGCGCAGGAAGGCAATTTCACCCGCGCCGCCGAGCGTCTGCACATCGCCCAACCGCCGCTCAGCCGCCAGATCCAGCAGATCGAGGAACGGGTCGGCGCGACCCTGATCGACCGCTCCACCAAGCCGCTGCGGCTGACGCCGATCGGCCACCTCGTCTATGATCAGGCGGTCAGCATCCTGGCGCGCATGGCCGACATGGATGCGATGATCGCGAAAGCCGTGGTCTCGCAGAAGCGGCGCTTCGCGATCGGCTTCGTCGCCTCCACCATCTATTCGCGCCTGCCCGCGATCATCCGCGCCTATCGGGAGGCGATGCCGTCGGTCGATCTGTCGCTGATCGAAGGGGGCACCCTGTCGCAGATCGCCGCGCTCAAGGACGGGCGGATTGATGTCGGCTTCGGGCGCATTCGCTTCGAGGACGACGCCGTGGCGCGCGTGGTGCTGCGCGAAGAGCCGCTGATCGTCGCGCTCCCGGCCATGCACCCGCTGGCGGCGGGCGGTCCGGTGTCGCTGGCGTCATTGGCGACCGACCCGCTGATCCTCTATCCCAATGCGCCGCGACCAAGCTATGCCGATCAGGTGGTCGGACATTTCCGCGACTTGGGGCTGACCCCCGCGATCGCCCATGAGGTCAGCGAGTTACAGATCGCGATCGGGCTGGTCGCGGCGGGGGAGGGGTTCTGCATCGTCCCCGCCTCGGTCCGCCGGTCGCGCGTCGACGGCGTCCGTTATCGCCAGCTTGTCGAGCCGGTCGCCTCGCCGATCATCATGAGCTTCCGGAAGGACGATCGCTCCCCCGAACTGAACGCCATGGCGGCGGTGATCCGCGAGCGATACGGCGCGTGGGATTATCCGGTCCCCGACGCGATCCTGCGCATGACCGAGCGGGGGGAGGCGGACTGAGCTAGGCCAACCTTTCGGGTATGGCGATCATATGGAGTTGGTGTTGGACGTGCGTGACGCGTCCCGACATTCTGCCCCCACGAAAGCGAAATCGCTTCGGGAAAAGTCGCACGACAGATCGCGACGGCAGATGGAGGGGAAGCGCAAAATGGCTTCAATACCATATAGATATGCGCCGGGAGCGCGAAAGGGCGCGGCGTTCGCCGGTCTCGCCGGATTGTGCCTGATGTTACCGACATTGGCGCAGGCCCAGCAGTCGACGGACGGCAAGGAGCGGCGCTTCTATGTCCGCCTCGGCGCGGCCCGTATCATGTTCGACGAAAAGGCCGATGTGAAGCTCGCAGGGCAACCGCTGACGGGCGCGAACGCGACCGCCTCGAACAATAACGGCATCAGCCTCGACATCGGCTATTTCCTGACCCCCAACGTGTCGGTCGCTGCAACCGTCGGCGTGCCGCCGACTAGCACGCTGACTGCATCGGGGACGCTGGCGGGCGCGGGCACGCTGGGCAAGGTGACCTATGGTCCCGGCCTCTACACCTTGCGCTATCACTTCGGGCGTTCGGGTGGGGTGCGGCCCTATATCGGCGGCGGCCTGAACTGGACGATCATCTTCAAGACCGAAGACGGCGTGCTGAAGGACTTCCGCACCAGCAGCACTTTAGGCCCCGCGATCACGGGCGGCATCGACGTGCCCCTCAACGAGCGGATCGGGGTGTTCGGTGCGGTGAGCAAGGTCTGGACCAGCACCAACGCCCGCTTCCGGCTCGATACGCCGAACGGCCTCGTGCCGGGTACGGCGCGCGTCCAGCTCAATCCCCTCATCGCGCAGGTCGGCCTGCAATATCGCTTCTGATCCCCTCGGTTCGAACAGGAAGACATGTCATGACCGTCACCGATATCATCCTGATCCACGGCGCCTGGAACCGCGGCGCCTGTTACGACGCGGTCGTTCCGCTTCTCGAAGCGCGGGGCTACCGGGTTCACGCGCCTGATCTGACCGGTCACACACCCGGCGATGGCGGCCATTTGTCGGTCGTCGACATGGAACATTACACCCGCCCCGTCGCCGACATCCTGGCACGGGCCGAGGGCCAGTCGATCCTGCTCGGGCACAGCATGGGCGGATCGTCCATTTCGTGGCTGGCGCAGCACCATGCCGACAAGGTGGCTGGGCTGATCTACCTCACCGCCTTCCTGACCGCGCCGGGCGTGACGCCGGAAACCTTCGTGATGCCGGGTGAACCCCATCGCGGCACGCCGCATGCGCTGGACCTGGTCCAGCCGGTCGACGAGGGGCGCGGGCTGCAGGCGGACTTCACGCGGCTGGAGCGTTTCCGCGAGGTCTTCATGGGCGATTATCCCGGCGAAGGGATGCCGCCTGCCGAGCAATTCATCCAGACCCAGACGACCGTGCCCTTCGGTACGCCCAATCCAATGGACGGCCCCGCGCTGGCGATCCCGCGCCTCTATATCGAGGCGCTGGACGATGTCGCGATTCCGATCGCGGTGCAGCGGCAGATGCAGCAGGAGTTCCCCGGCCCGGTCACGGTCGTGTCGCTCCCGGCCAGCCATGCTCCCTATTATTCGATGCCCGAGCAGCTGACCGAAGCGATCGCCGATTTTGCCGATGCACCGGCCGAATATCGCCAGACGGCGACGGCCGCGTAAGGACGACGGAGACTATCCATGAAGATCGCGATCATTGGTGCCGGTATCGGCGGACTTACCCTCGCGCTGGCGCTTCGAGCGCGGGGGATCGAGGCGACGCTGTACGAACAGGCGGCGGAACTGAGCGAGATCGGCGCGGCGGTGGCCTTGTCGGCCAATGCCACCCGTGAGTTGCAGAGGCTGGGCCTGATCGACCAGCTCCAGCGGACGGGTGTCGAGCCGACCGAACTCATCTACCGCGATGGCCGATCGGGTGATCGCCTGGCGTCCCATGCGGTGCGCAAGGGCGGTGCCTATCGCGATCGGTTTGGCGCGCCCTATCTGGGCATCCACCGTGCCGACCTGCAGACGACGCTGGGCCGCGCGGTCGGGGCCGAGCATATCCACCTGTCCCACCGGCTGGAGCGGATAGAGCCTATGGGCGAGGGGGTGTCGCTCCATTTCGCCGGGCGCGATCCCGTCGCCGCCGATATCGTGGTGGGTGCCGATGGCGTTCGCTCCATCACCCGGCAATGGGTCGGCGGCCAGCCGCTGCGCTATTCCGGGACCAGCGCGTTTCGCGGCATCGTGCCGGTCGAGCGGCTGGATGCCTTGCCCGATCCCCAGGCCATCCAGTTCTGGATCGGTCAGGACGCCCATCTGCTGCATTATGCGATCGGCAGCGATGGCGGTCACGTCAATTTCTTCGCGGTGGTGGAGGGTCCCACCGCCTGGCCCGATCGCGGCGGTACGATGCCGATCGAGCCCGGTGAGGCGGTGGCGGCCTTTGCCGACTGGCATCCGGCCGTCCGCCAGATGGTCGCGGCGGGGGATGTCGAGCGGCGCTGGGGCCTGTTCGTCGCCCCGCCGCTTCGCCACTGGCATCGCGGGCCGGTCGTCCTGATCGGCGACGCCGTCCATGCGATGCTGCCGCATCACGGGCAGGGCGCGAATACGACGATCGAGGATGCCATTACCTTGGCGACGATGCTCGACGGTCTGACGTCGTCCAACCGCGATGCGCGCTTTGCCGCCTATCAGAAGGAGCGGGCCCTTCGCACCCGCCTCATCCAGCGCAGCTCATGGGATGCCAATCGTGCGCTCCATACCGATGCCGGCCTGCCCGATGCGACCCGGCATCGCGCCATGCACCGCTTCCCTGAACGCTATGGCTGGATCCACAAATTCGATGCGTCCGCGCGATTGTCGGGTATTTCCCGCGCCGGTTTCGTGAGCCCCTGATCTCGCACGACCGGCCCATGGAGCCTGTGTGCGGCCCATCCAACGCGCGTGCCCGCCATGTGTCCTATGCCATACCGCGAATGCGCGGGTTGAATCGTTCGAAAAAATGCGCGACTAGTCACGAAACAAAATAGCGGGATTCACCCGCCAGGCATACGAGTGCGAACGCACCACGGGGCCGTAGAATGGGAGAGGGTCCTATGTCTGCGGTCTATCCACTATCGTCGTGCATTGAATGGCAGTTTGCCGAAGCCGGTACGCTCGACGCGCGTCTGCGCGCGGCCAAGGCGGCCGGGTTCGAACTGGCCGAATTCCACCTTTGGCGTGACAAGCCGATCGAGGCGCTTGCGACGGCCCTTTCCGACACCGGGATGCGCCTGACCAGCCTGTGCGTCGATCCGCGCCGTTCGATCGTCGATCCTGCGGAACGTGAAGAGATGGTCACCGCCGTTCGGGAAACCATCTCGGCCACCGCCGATCTCGGCAAGCCCGCGCTGATCGTCGCCTCGGGCTTCCGTGTCGACGGCATGAGCGAGGCGGAGCATTTCGACAATGCCGTGGCCGCCCTGCGCGCCGCCGCCGATCTGGCTGAGGAAGCAGGCGTCATGCTTCTGCTCGAGCCGCTCAACACCCGGCTTTTCGCGACCATGTATCTGGTCAGCACCACGCTAGGCCTGGATCTGGTCGAGGCGGTGGGCAGTCCGAACCTGCGGCTGTTGTACGATGTCTGGCATAGCGCGGTGATGGGCGAGGACATGCGCGAGGTCCTGGCCGGGCGTATCGATCTGGTTGCCCATGTTCAGGTCGCCGACATGCCCGACCGCAACGAACCCGGGACCGGAAGCCTAGACTGGAGCAGGGTAAGGCAGACCCTGCGCGACCTCGGCTATGCGGGTGCCATCGGGCTGGAGTATTTTCCGACGCTGCCGATGGAGCAATCTCTCGCCCTTTCGCAAAAGGCGCTGGCCGACTGACGCCCACTCTCTGCTCCCTGTCCTGAACGGGTCATCGCCATGAAAAAAAGTGAGTTGGGCTTCGTCGAGCGGGTCAGTTACGGCTTCGGCGACATGGGAACCAGCCTGGCCTATAATATGGCCAGCGGTTTCCTGCTGTTCTATTACACGAACATTATCGGCCTGCCCGCCGCAGCGGTCGGCACGGTGTTTCTGGTCGCGCGGTTGATGGATGCCGTGATCGACGTTCTGGTCGGTATCGCGGTCGACAAGACGCGCACGCGCTGGGGGCGTACCCGCGTCTATTTCCTCGTCACGGCGATACCCTATGCGCTGTTGACGGTCGCGGTGTTCTCGATGCCCGCCTGGAGCCAAGGTGCTCAGCTCGTCTACGCCTTCGTCACGTTCAAGGCGCTGGGCATCGTCATGTCGCTTCAGGCCATTCCCTATACCGCGCTGATGCCGATGATGACGCTGGACGCCAAGGAGCGGCTGCGGCTTTCGGGGTTGCGTTCGATCGGGACCGCGACCGGCGTGGTCCTTGGGACGGCCGCCGTCATGCCGTTGGTCGGCGTGCTGGGCGGGGGCGATCAACGACTCGGCTTCACGCTTGTGGCCGTGCTGTTCGCGGTCGTGGGGCTGGCCTGCACGCTGGCGCTTTTCCGCAATTGCAAGGAGCGTTACGAGGATGACGCCCAGCCCGGCTTCGCCATCCTGCCCGCGATCGGCGAGATGATGCGCAACCGGGCGTGGCTGGTCGTCTTCTTCCATTGCCTGCTTTATTTCGCGCGTTTCGGCATGATGATGGCGGCCACGGCATATTTCGCCATCGACGTGATGGGACGCCCCTGGATGATCTCGGTCATGCTGCCCGCGGTCGCCGGGATGCTGCTCCTGTCCGCCTTCGTCGCGCCGGCGATTCTGGCGCGAACGGGGTTGCGCAACGGCACGGCGGCCGCGCTGGCGATCGCGGCGCTGTTCTTCGGCGCGCTGCCCTTCGTACAGGACCATGTGCCGCTGTTCCTGGGGCTCTATGTCGCGGGTTGCCTGGCGACGTCGATCACCATCACCTCGACCTATGCGATGATCGCCGAGACGGTGAATTATCACGAGGCCCGGTTCGGAGCGCGTCGCGAAGGGCTTTTGTCGGCGGGCATCAGCCTGTCCACGAAGCTGGGCATGGCGCTGGGTACGGCCGGTTTCGCCTATGTGCTGGGCGCGTTCCACTATGCGCCGGGCCATGTCACGGCTGAGGCGCGCGAGGCGATCCGCTGGACCTATAGCGGTGGTGCGGTGGCGGTGCTGATCATCCAGACGCTGGTCGTCCTTTGCTGGCCCAGGATCGCGCGGCCCAGGCCCTGAACTCCCCCATTCGATGTCGCGTCGCGACGCGATCACCCAATATGATGGAAGCCACCATGAACAAAGATGCGATCGCCATAAGTCTGGATCTGATCAATCGTCACTATCAGGAGCCGAACCGCAATCGGTATGAAGGCAAATATTTCTGGGAAGAGCTGTATCCGCTGATCCGTGCGAGCGGCTTTCGTGGGATCGAAATCCCCTATGAGCCGGTCTGGCAGTTCGGCGGGCGCAGCGGCGTTCCGATGAACCGATATTGCATCAACACCAAATATGGCAGCGCCACGGCTTATCGCGAGGTGCTGCGACAGAGCGGCATAGACCGGGTGACCGGCGTGACCTTCGATCCCAATCTGTTCATGCGGAACGACAATCTGGGTTTCTTCTTCGGTGCCAGCGGCCATTTCGCAGGCGAGGCGCTGGCCCATGCCGCCGATCTGGGGGCGGATTACTTCGCGATCAGCCCGTCCGCCTATTACGGACGCATGGCGCATTATCACCCCGATCTGGAATCCAGTATGGATGACGTGGTCGGGCGGGAAACCGAACTGCTGGGTGGCCTGGCTGCCAAGGCCGCGGAGGCGGGCGTCGATCTGGTGCTCCGCAACGAGTTCTGGAGCCTGTTCCGCGGCGAGCGCGTTCTGACCTTGCTAGGCGCGCTGCCGGACAGCGTGAAGCTCGACGTCGATACGGCCACGCTGACCATCGCCGGTATCGCGCCCGCCGACTTCATCGCCGCGCATGTCGGCCGGATCGGCTGTGTTCACCTGACCGATACCGACTTCGTCGACACAACCCACAATTGGAAAAGCCCCAACCCGGAATTTCCGGCCGAGCGCGCCACCCAGGTCTTTCGCGATCCCGGAACCGGATCGGTGGACCTGACCGGTATCGTCCAGCTTCTCGATCGCCTTGGCTATGACGGACCGGTCGTCTGCAGCGCCCGTCAGACCCGCGATCCGTTCCGCGCCCTGCTACGCATCCGCGCCTTCCTCAATCAGCTTCCGAACTAAGCCGGACGGAGATTCCAGCCATGCCCAATATCCGCTACGCCAATATGAGCCATTGGAAGGCGATCCCCTATCGGCAGATCGAGAACTTCCGCGACTTCTATTATGAAGACAGGACGAACACCGCCTATTATTCCGACTGGGATACGATCCTGAAATACCAGTCGGCGCTCGGTTTCGACGGTATCGAGATCGCGCCCTGGGACTTGGCCGACATCCTGCCGCTGTTCGGCTCGCCCGAGGAATTCTCGGCCTTCGCCAAGGATCGCGGGGTCGAGGTCATCGGGATGTTCCATGGGGCCCATGCCTCCCACGCCGCCGACCATTTCGACGAGGCCGTGCGTGCCGGGCGGGAAGCCGTGGACACGATCGTCCGCTTCGGTGGCACCTATATGAACACCTGTCCCACCGACAATTATTATGGGAACGGCCCGCTGTCGCGCGAAGCGGTCCAGCAATGCGCCAGGACGATCAACGAGATCGGCCGCTACGCAACCGATCGCGGCGTCAGGATCGGTCTGCACAACGAGTTCTTCTGTGCCATCAATCTGCCGAACCACCGGGAATTCATCGAAAGCACCGATCCGAAGCTGGTCCACTATTGCATCGACACGGCGCAGGTCGCGATCATGGGGGAGGACCTGCTGACCTTCTACAGCGACTATCACGACCGTATCAGCACGTTCCACCTCAAGGATACGGCATCGGTTCGCCAGCCCGATGCCGTGCGCTATGCTCAGGACCCCGAGATCACCGATGACGGAACGCGCTGGTTCTGGGAACCCGGCCTAGGCGAGCTGGACCTGAAGGGACTCTATCGCCTGTTGAAGCAGCACCAGTTCAAGGGCTGGATGTCGGTCGAATATGACGGGTCGCCCGACCTGTTGGCGTCCATGGCGCTGACGCGCTATCATCTCGATAAGGAATTGCGGCCGATCTACGATTGAGGGCAGGGGCGCCCCTCAATCGAACAGCCGTTCCGGCAGGCGGGTCAGCAGAAGCGCGATGGCCAGCAGATCCGCCGCCACCGCCAATGTCGCGATCAGGAAGGCGGTCACGGGTGGCCTGTGGTCACCCGTCATCGAGAAATAGATGGTAGCGATGAGGGCGGTGCCCATCGCACCGCCGATCTGCTGCATCGTCTTGTGCATGGCGCCCGCGACACCGGCATGGTTGCGATCGACCCGCGACAGGGTGATCGGCCCCAGCGGTCCGCTCAGCGTACCCATTCCGATCCCCGCCATCAGCAACAGCGCGCCGATGACGACGCCCGGCAGCGCCACATGCACCGCCAGGCCGGTCGCCGCACAGCCCAGCGCCATCAGCATCGCGCCCATGATCGGCACGCGACGCCCATGGACGGGAAGCGCCTTGCGTCCGATCTGACTGATCCCGGCCATCACCCCCAGCCCGAACGGCATGTGCAGCAGCGCGACATCGAACGGGCTATATCCCAGCCCCTGTTGCAGCGTGACGCTGAAGGTCAGCAGGAAGCCACCCGAGGCGACCGCGAAGGCCCCCGTCGCGGCCAGTCCGATCCGAAAGCTGCGGTCCCGGAACAGCGATGGTTCGATCAGCGCCGACCCCAGCCTGGCGCGGCGTGACCGTTCGTAGCGCCAGAACACCCACCACAGACCGGCACTCGCCAGCACCAGCACCCCCATCCACCACGGCCATCCCGCACTGCGTCCTTCGATCAGCGGCAGCAGCAGCGTGCCGAGTGCGGCGAACAACAGCAACGATCCCGGCGCGTCGATGCGCAGGGCATGACCCGAACGGCCCGGCGGCAACAGCATTCGTCCCGCGACCAGCGCGAGCAGGCCGAAGGGCAGGTTGATCAGGAATACGCTGCGCCAACCGAGACCGAGCGGGTTGAGCTGAATGAGCAAGCCGCCGAGCATCGGCCCGCCGATCGCCGCCAGTCCGCCGATCACGCCAAAGGCCGCCAACCGGCCGATCCGCTCGCTGGGGGAATAGAGAAGCTGGATCAGCGCCACGCCTTGCGGCGCCATGATCGCCGCCGCCGCTCCCTGCGCCAGACGCGCGATGGCGAGCGTCGTGGCATCCGACGCCAGTCCACAGGCCGACGACGCGATCGAGAAGACGGTCACGCCGATGGTGAACATCCGGGCATAACCGAACAGGTCGCCCAGCCGCCCACCCACGACAAGCACCACGGCAAAGCTGAGGAAATAGCCGGAGACCACCCATTGCATCGCCCGGTCCGAGGCGCCGAGGCCCTGCTGGATCGCGGGCAGCGCGGTGTTGACGATCGTCGAATCGGCCACGTCCATGATGAAGGCGAGAAGGATGGTGGCAAACGCCAGCGCCCTTTGCCGCTCGCTCAAGCCATCCGAAACCGCGCGTGTCGCCACCTTGATGATCCTTGCTTGACAGGGTGGCACGTCATGGCGATACCACGTATCAGAATGCAAGTTCTAATTAAGCCGTAGCAGCGGCGAATCGATTGGGAGAGAAGCCGATGGCCATCACGCCAGAAAGCCCCGAGATGCGCCGACCCGGCATCGGTCAGGGCATTACCGTCATCACCGCCGGCTTTCTGCCGATCCTGGCCATCGCCTCGCTGTTTCCGGCGGTGCCGTCGATCATCGACCATTTCTCGGCCGATCCTTCCGCATCGTGGAAGGTGCCGGCGATGGTGTCCGCACCGGGGCTGACCATCGCCGTGGTCGCGCTGTTCGCAGGGATATTGGTCGATCGCTTCGGTCGGCGCAGGCTGATGCTGGTCGCCACCCTGCTCTATGCGGTGTTCGGCGCGGCGCCCTTTTTCCTCGACAGCCTCGACGCGATCTACGCCTCGCGGCTGCTGCTGGGCGTATCGGAGGCCGTCATCCTGACCACGCTCAATACGCTGATCGGCGATTATTGGGATGAGAAGGGGCGGCGCAACTGGCTGACGATGCAGGGGCTCGCCGGGCCGTTCCTGGCCAGCGGGGTGATCCTGGCATCGGGCTTCCTGACGGGGCTGCGCTGGAACGGCATCTTCCTGATCTATCTGGTCGCCTTTCCGATCTTCATCGCGGCGGTGAAATTCCTCTACGAACCGCAGAGCGATGCGACCGCGCGCAAGATGCTGGGGATCGGCCAGGACCCCGCCCGCACGCCGTTTCCGATGGCATCGGTCGCCATGATCGGCGGCGTGACGCTGTTCGCCTCGGCGCTCTACTATGTCTTCATCATCAACGGCGGCATGGCGTTTCGCGAGGTCGGTATCCAGTCGTCGCAGGAACTGAGCAAGCTGACCTTCATCCCCAGCCTGTTCGTGATGCTGGGTTCCGCGATCTTCTGGGCCACGGGGCGTGCGCGTCCGGTGGTGCAACTCGGCATCTTCCTGGCGCTGATCGGCGGCGGGCTGGCGACGATCGGGCTGGCGCCGGATTGGCGTTGGATGATCGCCGGGCTTGTCGTTCAGCAGACCGGGGCGGGCATGGCGGTGCCGACGCTGATCGCCTGGGCCCAGACCAAATTGCCCTTTGAACATCGGGGGCGCGGTATGGGTGTCTGGACCGCCTGCTTCTTCTTCGGGCAATTCTCCAGTCCGTTCCTGGTGTCGATGTTCCGCACCCAACTGGGTGCGATGCAGGCGGCGTTCCTCATCATGGGCGCGGCCGGGGTCGTCGGCGCGGTCGCGGCCTTCCTTATCGCGGTGTCGCGGCGTGACAGCGGCACGGCCGCCGTCGCGGCGGCGGCCTGATCCCAACCTCTCTGTTCAGGACCATAATCATGACGATCAAGCGAGGCGTCAGCCTCTACAGCTATCAGAACGAGACCTTCCTCGGCAAAATGACGCTGGAGGATTGCATCCGCACCTCCGTCGAATTCGGCGCCAACGGCATCGAGGTAATCGGCGAGCAGACCTTCTGGGGCTGGCCGGAGGCTGGCGTCGCCGAGGACAGGATCGCCGAGTGGCATCACCTGATCGGCAAATATGACGCGGTGCCGGTCTGCCACGACTTCATGCTGGACTATAAGCGTTACAAGGGCCGCGAAATGCCCTTCGACGAACAGGTCGCCAGCGTGAAGAACGACATCGACTTCGGGGCGCGGCTGGGTGTCCGATATGTCCGCGCGCTCGTGTCGATCGCCCCGGAGGTACTGGTCGCGGCCGCCCCCCATGCCGAGGAAAGGGGCATCAAGATCCTGATCGAGGTCCATGCGCCGCTGCACTTCGACCATCCCTGGATCGTCCGCCATGCCGAGGCCTTTGAAAAGTCGGGCAGCGATGCGCTGGGCTTCCTGCCCGACATGGGCATGTTCCTGTCCAAATTCCCGCCCGTGTGGAAGGATCGCTTCATCCGCAATGGCGTCCCGCCGCATATCGCCGACTATATCACCAAGGCTTATGAGGACCGCGTCCTCAGCGAATATGTGATCCTGAACGTGCGTGAGATGGGCGGGGTCGGACCCGCGATCGCCATGGCCGAAACGCTGCGCCACAATGCGGCGTATGAGCCGAAGCGCATGCTCGACTATATGCACCGCATCCATAATGTGCACGGCAAATTCTATCAGATGGACGAGGATCTGGTCGAACCCTGCATCCCCTATGACGCCATCGTCGCGGTGCTGAAGCGCGGCAATTACGACGGTTATATCTGCTCGGAATATGAGGGCAATCGCTGGATCGAGGATGCGCACGAGGTCGACTCGGTCGAGCAGGTCCGCCGCCATCAGGCGATGCTGAAGCGACTGATCGCCGCGCCCGCCACCGACACACTCGCCGCCTGAGGGAAACGACCGATGTTCGACAACAAGATGATTGTGGAAGACAGCCTGAAGGCGACCGACACCGGGTTCAGCATCGAGGCGCGGCTGCCCTATTATCGGGGGCTCGGCCTGTCGATGATCGAGAATGTGGCGATCAGCATCGACGGCGAAGCGGTCCCGCGCGAGGATATCACCCTGTCGCTACGTGGTCGGACCTGGACGCTGGACGAGATGGAAAGCGAATATGGTGACCGTTGGAATTTCGGCGAGAAGGCGCTGGTGGGCGTAAAGCGGGCGGGTGGACTCGCCCCCGGCGAGCACCGGATCGAACTGGCCGAGACGATGCGGATTTCCTATCTTCCGTTCGTCCCGACGACCAGGGACGCCAAGGTGCTGACGCTGCGCTGATCGGCATACTTGGCCAAGGAATGGGGCGGTTCCCGAACGGGAAGCCGCCCCTTTTCATGGGCAGGCAGTACCAAGCAGATTCCTCTGCGAAACTCCCGCTCCACCATCCCGGCGAAAGCCGGGATTCCGTTGCGGGACGATTGTAAGTTACTCTAATTGCTACCCAACTGGACCCAGGCCTCCGCCGGGGTGGGACATGTCCTTGGGCGATGTTCCGACTTTCGCAGAGGAATCCAGGAAGAAGGGGACAGCCCGTGTGCAAGAGGCTGCCCCCTGAGGCTTCATGGCAGAGGAATCGCGGTCAGATCGCGCCTTCCTTCAGCATCGATACGGCATTGGCACAGGCCCGCGCCGTCAGCGCCATATAGGTCAGCGAGGGATTCTGGCAGGCCGAGGACGACATTTGTGCGCCGTCGGTGACGAAAAGATTGGGCACGTCATGCGCTTGGCTCCATTTGTTGAGCACGCTGGTCTTCGGATCGTGTCCCATGCGCGCGCCGCCCATTTCATGAATGGCGGAGCCGCCGGGATTGGGCGTATCCATGCCCATGATGACGTGCCCACCGGCGGCGGTCAGCATCGCGGCGGCCTCCGCCTTGGCATCGGCCAGTGCGGCATGTTCCTCCGCCCCATGTGCGAAGTTGATGCGCAGGGCAGGGAGGCCCGCAGAGTCCCGGATCGTCGGGTCCAGGGTGATCCGGTTGCTGGCGCGCGGCATGGAATCGGCAAAGGCAACCAGCACCATCCGCCACATGCCGGGTTCGCGCAGGCTGTCCTTATAGTCCTTGCCCACACCGGCGGTGCGCTTGCCCGCCGTCCAGGCGGCACGGAAGGCCCCGCCCTGGTACGAGAAACCGCGTGTGTGCCCCTTGCCGTCGATCGTATCCAGGTTGCGGAAGCGCGGGATGACCACCCCGGTCGGGCGGTTGCCGAAATAGCTGTGCTTCTCGAACCCCGGCATGATCGCGATCCCGGCGACCGTCTGGGCATGGTCCATGATATGGGTGCCCAGCACACCGCTGGAATTGGCCAGGCCGCGGGGATTGGCCTCGTTCGCCGAGCGGAGCAGCACGCCGACGCTGTTGAACGACCCGGCATTCAGGAAGACGATCCGCGCCTGGGCACGCTGGCGCGTTCCGTCCTTGGTGTTGATGAAGCGCACGCCGGTCGCGCGGCCGGTCGCCGGGTCCTGCTCGACCGCCTCGACCACCGCGTCGGTGACCAGCGTCAGATTGCCGGTCTTCTGCGCGGCGGGCAGCGTCGAACTCTGCGTCGAGAAATAGGCGCCGTAGGAGCAGCCGCGCGCGCAGATCGAACGATATTGGCACGCCGCCCGCCCCTGGTCGGGTTTGGCCTCGGTCAGATTGGCGTTACGCCCGATGGTCAGGCGACGGCCCGGCCATTGCCGACCGATCACCTCGCGCGTGTGCTGCTCGACGGCGTTCAGCGCCATGGGCGGCAGGAAGCGCCCATCGGGAAGCTGCGGCAGCCCCTCCGCCATGCCCGCGACGCCGATGAACTCCTCGACCTTGTCGTACCACGGGGCCAGATCGGCGTAACGGATCGGCCAGTCGGTGCCATGGCCATCGCGGCGATTGGCATCGAAGTCATAGTCCGACCACCGATAGCATTGCCGCCCCCAGGTCAGCGACCGCCCGCCGAGCTGATAGCTGCGCCACCAGTTGAACTCGGTCTCGCCTTCCGTCGTATAGGGGTTTTCACGGTCGTTGACGAAATGGTCCTGGGTGAACTCGGTGAAGTGCCGGTTCTTGCGCTGGACGGCATAGTCCTTGTCATAGAGTTCGGCGTCACCGACCCCGCGAAACTCGAGATCCCAGGGTGCCAGCGTCTCCCGGCTATAGCCGCTGCCATGCTCGATCATCGGCCCGCGCTCGATCATCAGCACCTTCAGCCCGGCCTCGGTCAATTCCTTGGCGGCGAGTCCGCCGGTGATGCCCGAGCCCACGACGATCGCGTCGAAAACAGGATTTTGTGCCATTAGCTGAACTCCACGGCGGTCCAGTCGCTCGACCAGGCGCGGCTTCCGGGCGTGTAGGGGATGTCGGCGTCCCATCGACCGGGGACGAGTTCATATTGCAACTCGCGCGAGCCGCCGACTTCGGAGGTGTAATAGGCGGTGAGGATCAGGCCTTTCAGCTTGCGCCAGGGGGATTCGACCGCGTCCGGCCCCCCCTCGGCAAAGGCGGCCTTGTCGACCGCCGCGACCGCTGCCTCGCGCGCTTCGGGCGCGGCGTTCAGATAGTCGCCATGCGTCGCGGCATCCAGTTGCCATTCCAGCCAGCCCAGATAGTCCAGGCTGCCGTCCCGGCGCTGATGACGCGACAGGGTGACGGGCAGGGCGGCTCCGGCCGCAGGGGCGCGGGTGCCGTCCAGGCCATGGTCCAGCGCCAGGATGACGAAATCATGCGCGCCGATCTCGCCCGCGCCGGGGGTTGTGGTGCGGGGCAGGACGCGGTGGCTTGCGTCGCGTAGCACCGCGCGTTGTCGGTCGGTGACGACATCCGCCGTGTCGGTCCATCGGACGGCAGCGGCGGGGATGCCCACCACCATGGCGAACAGCGCCGCCCCTCCCAGTATCTCGCGTCGAGCCAAGCCCGTTTCGGCCATCACGTGCCACATCCTCGCCTATGCCGCCTTTATCGACGGCTATAATTAGAACTGCCATTCTAGTAAGGCGATTTGGACGACGAGACAAGCGCTAAGCGCGGGGCGCGCGCGCCTTGGGATTGGTGGACAGATAGGCGGCCAGCATGTCGGCCAGATCGGTCTTCAGCTCCGACCAGTCGCCTTCGCCCGCTGCATCGATCGACGAACCGAAACCCAGATAGCGCGCGATCGCGGCATAGAGGATGCGGAATCCCGCATCGGCGGCGTGTTCTGGATCGGCATGAGGGATCGAGTCGCGGTTGGTGAGCAGCGCGGCGATCACCGCTTCGCTCGTCCGGGCATAGCTGCGCTTGCCGATGGCCGCGATCACCGGGTCCGCACTGGCGCGCAACATCAGCGGGCGCATCAGGTCGGCGTAGCGGCGCAGCACCTCGGCCACCGACTCCACCAGATCATGCACCATATCGATCAGATCGCCACCTCGTGCGTTCAATGCAGCGATAGCCGCCAGCATGTCCGCATCCACCCGCTCCAGGACGCGCAACTGCACGACATGGACGAGGTCGTCCTTGCTGTCGAAGCGGCAATAGATCGAACCGATCGACACTTTGCCGTGCTTGGCGACCTCGTTCAGCGTGAACTCGTCCGAACCACGCTGGGTCATCAACTCTTCGGCGGTGGCCAGCATCCGCTCGAAGCTCGCCTTGCTGCGGCCCTGCTGCGGCGCGCGCGCCTTGGCCATGATCGTTTCGATATCCATCGACACCCCATTGACAGCCCCAGGGTGGCCGTCATATCAGAATTACAGTTCTAATTTCATTTTAGACGAACCGCAGCAAAGCGGCAACGCGCCACGCCATGCGTGCGTGATAAAAGGGAGAGGTTGGATGCGTTTCTCGGTATTCCTCAACGCACGGTCCATGGCGCCAGAGCAGGATCGCGCCTTGATCCATGGCCTGACCGGCCATGCGGAACGGGCCGCCGCGCTCGGTTTCGATGCGCTGTTCATGCCGGACCATCATTTCAACGGCTATATGCCGATCGCCAGCGACAGCTATATGTTCGCATCCTATCTCGCGGCGAAATTCCCGGACATGCACTTCGGCTTTTCGGTCACCTCGGTGCCGCTGCATCATCCGGTGCGCTTCGTCGAGCGGATCAACATCCTCGACCAGTTGACCGACGGCAAGCTGCTGGTCGGTGTCGGCTCGGGGACCACGCCTGAGGAGATGATCGGCTTCGGTGTCGATTACCGGGATGCGGGCGCCATCTCCGAAAAGAACCTCGCGCTGGCCGAACAGCTCTGGGCCAAGACGATGGACGATCCGGCGGTCGAGATCGACAACGGCCCGCACCAGGGGCGTGTGCTCCAGCGGATCGCGCCCGCCGCGTACACCAAGGGGCATGCCCGGCTGATGCCGGTGGCGATGAAGGAGTCGAGCGCCCGTCGCGCGGCTGAGAATGGCTGGCCCGCCTTCATCCCCGCCTTCACCCCGCCGCAGATCGGCGGCACCGAGCCGATGAAGCATGTCGCCAAATATTTCGGCGTCTACAAGACGATGCTGGAGCAGGCAGGGCACAGTGCCGAGACGATCGCGCGCGCGCTCGACTGGACGACCCACACCTATCAACTTGTCCATGTCGCCGACAGCGACGAGCAGGCGCGCGACGAGATGATGACGATCCTGCGCGCCTATCAGGACGCGATCGAGCGTGAGGCCGAATTCAACGCCCGCGCCGAGTCGAACGACGCCAACAGGAAGACCGACCGCACGCCCAATGCGCTGACCGAGGACTGGATCGGAACCTGGTGCCTTTATGGTTCGCCCGAAACGGTGATCGCGCACCTCAAGCCCTATCAGGAACTGGGTATCGGCAATATCCTGTGCGGCACGACCACGGGGCCGCTGACCGACGAGCGGCTGCGCCTGGGCGACCAGACGCTGCGGTTGCTGTCGGAAAAGGTCATGCCCGCGTTCAGGAGGGCCTGATCCGATGGCGCGGCATATCGTGGGGATCGGCGGCACCTTCCGACCCCGTTCGTCGAGCGAGATGTTGGTGCGTTCCGTGCTTGCCGAATGCGAGCGGATGGGGGCGAAGACCACCATGTTCGATGGTCCGGCGCTGGCGGCGCTGCCGCATTTCAACCCGGAGCGTCCCGAACGCACGGCGGAACAGGGGGCCTTCGTCGCGGCGCTGCGTGAGGCGGATGGCCTCGTCATCGGGACGCCCGGCTATCATGGCGGCGTTTCGGGCGTGGTGAAGAACGCCATCGATCTGCTGGAGGATCTGCGCGGGGACGAGCGGGTCTATTTCGACGGTATGCCGGTGGGGCTGATCGTCTCGGCGGCGGGATGGCAGGCGGGCGGCGTCACGCTGGCGGCGCTGCGCGGCATCGTCCATGCGATGCGCGGCTGGCCGACCCCGGCGGGGATCGCGATCAACTCGATTGCGCAGAAGCCTTTCGGCGGAGACGGCGCGATCGTCGATCGAGGCGTGGCGGCTCAGATCGAGACCCAGGCCCGGCAGATCATGGCCTTTCGTCTGGAACCGGTCGTATGACGGCCCTGACCATGGCCCAGCAGGCGAGCCTGACCGCCGGGGCGGCGATGTGGCGTTCGGTCGCGATCCCCGAGGCGGGTGTCCCGTCGCTGCACATGAGCGATGGCCCGATGGGGATCGCCAGCGGGCGGGTGGACGAACGCGACGTCGCGCGCCTGTCGCCCTGCGCGACGGCGCTCGGTGCCAGTTTCGACGTCGCCCTGATCGCACGGGTCGCGGCTTTGGTCGGCGGCGAGGCGATCCGCATGGGGGTCGATCTGGTCCTCGCCCCCAATGTCAACATGGCGCGCAGCCCGCTGGCCGGGAGGGCGTTCGAATATTTCTCCGAAGACCCGCTGCTGACCGGCCTAGCCGGAGCGGCGTGGACGCGGGGGCTTCAGTCGACCGGCGTCGGCGCCTGCGTCAAGCATCTGGTCTGCAACGACAGCGAGACGGATCGCGACCGGATGAACGCGGTGGTCGATGAGCGCGCGCTGCGCGAGGTCTATCTGCTGCCCTTCGAGCTCTGTGCGGGAGCGGGAGCGGGGGCGATGCTGACCGCCTATAACCGGGTCAATGGCGACTGGTGCGCCGAGCATGGCCATATCTCGACCATCGTGAAGCAGGAATGGGGCTTTGACGGTCCGTTCATCAGCGACTGGTTCGGGACGCATTCGACCGCAGGCAGCCTTAACGGCGGGCTCGACCTGGAGATGCCGGGGCCGGCGCGGTTCCTGGGTGCCAAGGCCGTCGCGGCGGTCGAGGCGGGCGACGTCGTGGCCGAGCGGCTGACCGACGCCGCCGAGCGCGTGGCGCGGGCCGCCCGTCGCTGGTCCGGCCCCAAATCGGCGCCCCGGGAGGATGCGGATGCCCTGCTGGTCGAGGCGGCGGCGGCGGGGATGGTGTTGCTCCGCAACGAGAATGATCTGTTGCCGATCACGCCGGGCAGGCATCGCCGGATCGCGGTGATCGGCCCGAATGCGGCGGCCCCCTGCTATCAGGGCGGCACCTTTGCCAAGATCGCGCTGTCGCCCGATGCGGTCCGTCCCCTGGAGGCCATCATGGCGCGTTATGCCGGGGTGGCGGAGATCGTCTACGAACCCGGCGTCGATCCCCAGCCGCGCCTGCCCGCTATGCCGGTACAGCCCGTCCGGGGCGAGGGGCAGGGCATGACGGTCGAATATTTCGCCGATGGCGACCTGTCCGGCCAGCCTGTCGGGCAGGAGGTGCGCAACACCAACTCGCTCGTCTGGTTCGTCGGCGTGCATGAACAGGGTGTCTTCGACCGTCCCGCGGCGATCCGTGCCAGCGGCTGGTTCACGGCCACCAAGGACGGCGCGCATCGTTTCTATGTGGGCGCCACCGGTGCGGTCACCCTGACGGTCGATGGGCAGCCCTTGATCGACCAGCCTGAGCGTATGGCGGCATCCGATGTGATGGGCTCGCTCAAGCGCGGCGATGCCGAGAGCGCTGAGATGAGGCTGGCGGCCGGGCAGCGTGTTCTGGTGGAGGTCGTCTTCCGCTATGACGGCGCGCGGGTCCATGGCCTGTGGTATGGCGTTCGTGGACCGGACAGCGCGGAGGCGATGCTGGCCCGCGCGGTCGAGGCGGCGGCGCATGCCGATGCGGTGATCCTGATGATCGGCGAAACATCGGACTCCAGCGTCGAGAGCAAGGATCGGCCCGACACGGCCATCGCGCCTGAGCAACGGACACTGATCGATGCGGTCTGCTCCGCCAATTCCAACACCGCGATCATCGCCAATATCGGCCATGCCTTCGACGCGACTTGGAGTGACAAGGCTGCGGCGCTGATCTCCGCCTGGTATCCGGGGGAGGGTTTCGGGCCTGCGCTTGCCGCCGTGCTGGCGGGCGACGCCGAGCCGGGTGGCCGGTTGCCGGTCACGCTGGCCAGATGCGAGGCCGACTATCCGGCGCTGTCGCTTCAGCCGGATGGGCAGGGTGATCTTCCCTATGAGGACGGCGTGCTGATCGGATACCGGGGGCTACAGGCGCGCGGTACGACACCGCTCTACGCTTTCGGGGCGGGGCGGGGCTACACCCGTTTCGAGTGGTTGAATGTCGACGCCGATGGTGGCGATGTCCTGGTCACACTGCGCAATGGCGGCGATCGTGTCGGCAGCGAGGTGGTGCAACTCTATCGGCATGTCCCCGAATTCGCACTGGTCGGCTTCGCCAAGGTCGTACTGGAGCCGGGAAGGACGAGGACCGTCAGGATAACGCCCGAACCACGTCTTTTCCGCATCTGGAACGGTCGCGATTGGGAAAAGCCGGGCCAGCGTGCCGGGCTGTCGGTCGGCCGTGCGAGCGACGATCTGCCCTTCACGACGGAGGTGACGATATGAAAGCCATGTTTCATGCGCTGGTCCTGACGACGCCATTTCTGGCACCGGCCGCGATCGCCGGATCGGGGAGCACGCTGACCGATCGCAACCGCGCGATCATGACGGATTTCGCCGATCGCTTTTATACCCGGCGCGACGTGGCCGGGGCGTTTCAGCGCTATGTCGTGGCGGACTATATCCAGCATAATCCCGGCCTTGCCGATGGCCGCGACGCCGCGGTCGCGGCGCTTGCCCCCAAATTCGCGACCCCCGGCGCGCGCTTCGACGTGAAGCGGATCATCGTCGACGGCGACATGGCTGTCATCCACCTGCATGGCCGCACCAACCCGGATACCCCCGGCGGCGCGGTCGCCGACATCTATCGGTTGAAGGACGACAAGATCGTCGAACATTGGGATGTGATCCAGCCGATGCCGACGACCGCGCGCAATCCGCATCCGATGTTCTGAACGCGCAAAATAATCTCGCCCGATCGCCGATCGGCGCTTGACTCGGACATTAAACAGAACAATCATTCTAGTTCTAAATGAGGGGCGGATACGCCTCCGACCATGGAGAGGGGATCGTATGACGAGGTTCCGCCGCGTCGCCATCACGGCGCTTACCACTACCACCGCCTTGTGGGTGGCCCATCCCGCATTCGCGCAGGTCGCGAATACGTCGGGTTCCGCAGCGCAGACGTCCGTCAATGGGAAGACGCGGGCAGCGGCCGATGATCTCGCTCAGTCCGAAGACATCATCGTCACCGCGACCAAAGTCGAAACCCGGTTGCAGGATACCCCGATCGCCATTCGCGCCATCGGTGGCGCGGATCTGACGAAAGCACAGGTCACCGATGTCAGCGGGCTTCAGCGCCTTGCGCCCGATCTGGGCATCACGCCCGACTCCGTCTTCACCAAGATCGCCATTCGCGGCGTGTCCAGCCAAGATATTTCGGAAAGCGCCGACCCTGCTCTGACCGTTTCGATCGATGGCGAATATATCAACCGCCCGGTCGGCCTGAACGCCAATTTCTTCGACCTGGAGCGGATCGAGGTGCTGCGCGGGCCGCAGGGCACATTGTTCGGCCGCAACTCGACGGCGGGTGCGCTGAACATCGTGGCGGCCAAGCCGGTGCTGGAGAGCTTCGAGGGCTCGGCGACGCTGGGCTATGGTAATTACAACGCGATCTATGCGACGGGCGCGGTCAACGTGCCGCTGGGCGACAAGGTCGCGATCCGCGTGGCGGGGCTGCACAATCAGCATGACGGCTATGTCGACAACGGTCCGGCGGGTCGGGGCGACGATGCCAATGTCGATGCGGTCCGCGGCAGCATCCTGTTCGCGCCGGGCGCGCTGGAGGTCTATCTCGCGGGCGAATATGTCGACATCGACCAGACCGGGCCGATGCAATATGGCCTGGCCGTCAACGGATCGACTCCCGGCGTGACCGAGTTGCCCGCGTCGGTGGCTCCGCCCACGGCCTATACCACGCTCGCCCAGCGTCAGGTTCCGTCCTTTGTCGACGTGCCTCAGGTGTTCGATCCCGCCAGCTTCCCGCTTGGCCGGATGGGGAGCTTCAAGAGCCAGCAATATGCGGTGCGCGGCCGCGTCTCCTATGATTTCGGCGGCGCGACGCTCAGCTATATCGGCGGTTATCGGCATGTCGATAACCAGGCGGTCATCCCGCAGAACGGCTTTCTGCCGGAACTGTTCACCTTCTACAACGACCGCTACGATACGCGCACGCAAAGCCATGAGGTCCGTCTGAACGGCGGAAGCCAGGGCCAGTTCGTCTGGCAGGTCGGTGGTTTCTATTTCCACGAGAACCAGATCATCGCGCGTGGCCTCTATCTACCCTTGGCGGGGGCCTTCGCCAACTTCTTCTATCGTCCTTACGTGACCTCGGAATCGAAGTCGGCCTTTGCCCAGGCGACCTATTGGATCGTGCCCGACACGCTGAGCCTCACCGGCGGCATCCGTTACACCGATGACAAGAAGGATGCCGAATATATCAATTACGGCTTCTACCGCTCGCCAACCATGGCGCGGCCGCCCGCCGACGGCAGCGGGGCAGGGGCGCTGATCCGCTATCCTACTTACAAGGAAGACAAGATCACCTGGACGGCGGGCGTCGAGTACAAGCCTGCGCGCGACAATCTTCTCTATGCCAAGGTCAGTACCGGGTTCAAAAGCGGCGGCTTCGATCTGGTCGGATCGTTCAACGCGGAAAATCTGACCGCCTATGAGATCGGCTCGAAGAACCGCTTCATGGGCAATAGCCTCGAATTCAATGCCAGCGCCTTCTATTATGACTATAAGGACCAGCAGGTTCAGGTCTATATCGACACAACTGTCGGCGCGCGCACCTTCAATGCCGGCAAGAGCCGGGTCTGGGGCATCGAAACCGATACCGCCGTCCGCCTGTCGCCCAACGACCGGGTCAGCCTGATCGTCAATTATATCGACGCGCGGCTTCAGCAGTTCGCGGGCATCCCGGCCCCGACGCTGGCCAATCCCCCGGCCAATGTCCCGCGCCTGACGCTCGACCTGGCGGGCAATGTCGCGCCGCAGGCGCCCAAATGGACGATCGGCATCAACTATACCAAGACGATCGAACTGGGTGACGGATACAAGCTGGTCGCCAATGGCTTCAGCCGGTTCAAGTCGCGCTATTTCCTCACCGCCTTCAACTACAGGGGCGACGAGGTGGATGCGTTCACCACCACCGATCTCAGCCTGGAACTGAACATGCCGAACAACCGGTTCAGCATCCAGGGCTATGTCCGCAATCTCGAGAACAACCGGGTGAAGACCTATGCCGGGTTCACCGGCGGCGGGATCAACATCTACAATTGGAATTTCGGCCAGCCGCGCACCTACGGCGTGCAGGGCTCGTTCCGCTTCTGACGACACCATCCCCGGCGGGGTGTGTCGCCACCGCCGGGGCATTACCCAGCCCCTGGAGCATGACATGGCAAGAGTGACCGAGATCCGTTACGTCGGCTATGGCGTCGCCGACCTCGATGCCGAACGCGCATTCTATCGCGACGACTGGAAACTGGTCGAAGCGGGGGAGCGGGATGGCCTGTACCATTTCGCGGCCGAGGGGCATGACGAAGCCTATGTCGTCCGTCTGCGACAGGACGATGCCAATCGCATCGACGTGATCGCGCTGGCCGCCGACACGCGCGCCGATGTCGATGCCTTGCACGCCAAGGTGGAGGAGGCCGGTTGCCGGATCATCTTCGCCCCCCGCGACTTGGCGACATTGGGGGGCGGCTATGGTTTCCGCTTCTTCTCGCCCGATGGGCTGCCGTTCGAGGTTTCGGCGGATGTCGAGCGCCGCACGCCGCGCGCGCTCAGTCGCTGGGAAGGCATTCCGCAGAAGATTAGCCATATCGTGCTGCATTCGCCCGATCACCGGGCGATGGCGGCGTTCTTCACCGATGTGCTGGGCTTTCGGGTGTCGGACTGGCTGGGCGACTTCATGTGTTTCCTGCGCTGCAACTCGGCGCATCATCGCCTTGCCATCCTTCCGGGGCCGCCTTGTCTCAACCATGTCGCCTATGACATGCTGACCGTGGACGACATGATGTCGGGTATCCGGCGGCTGAAGCAGGCGGGCACCGATATCCGCTGGGGGCCAGGCCGCCACACGGCCGGCAACAACACCTTCAGCTATTTCACGACGCCGAACGGTTTCGCGGTCGAATACACCTCGGAACTGGAGCATGTCGACTTCGAGACGCACGAGCATCAGGTGCATGTCCCCGGCCCCGGCACGATGGACCAATGGGGCATCGGCGTCGGCGGTCCGCAGACCATGCCGCATCCCAAGCCCGATGCCGGGTTGTTCCAGCCGGTTTCGGTGTAAGCCCGATGGCGCTGTACGAGCCCTTTCCCAACTATATCTGGAACCTGTCGGTCGCGATCGCGATGGAGTCGGGCGCGCAGCTCGGCGAGATCATCGACATGTGCCAGCCGATCAAGGAGGCGGCGGCGAGCGGCGCGGATGCCGGTACGCCGATGTTCATGAAGGCCTGGGCGGCGATGGGCGACAAGCTGATCGACCTCGCCGCCGAGGACGAGGCCAGGGGGCGCGCCTTTTCGGCCTCCAACAAGCTGGAGCGCGCCAGCCTCTACCTCATCACCGCCGAGCGGATGCAGGGGCATGGCCATCCGGGGCGTCGCGAAACCTATGCGCGCGCGCGCGAGGCGTTCGACCGTTCGACGTCCCTGGGGCGGCTGAACCGCGAGCGGGTGGAGATCCCGCTCGCGGCTGGCACCATGCCCGCTCTCTATACCCGCGCACCGGGCGAGGGGGCCAAGCCGGTGGTGGTGTTCTGCAACGGCCTCGATAGCTGCAAGGAACTGCTTTACTGGACGCGGCTACCGCACGAACTGGCCCGGCGTGGCATTTCGACGCTGTGCGTGGACCAGCCGGGATCGGGCGAGGCGCTGCGGCTCCATCATCTGCCGGTCGATCCGCACAGCGAAAGCTGGGCCAGCGCGGCGGTCGACTGGCTGGAGACGCAGCCGGACGTCGACCCGAGGCGGATCGGCATGACCGGCATCTCGCTGGGCGGCCACTTCGCGCCGCGCGCCGTCGCGTATGAGCCACGTTTCGCGAGCGGCGCGGTCTGGGGGGCGAACCATAATTGGCGCGAGGTGCAGGACAGGCGCATGGCGCGCGAGGGCGAGAATCCGGTCCCGCACTATTGGAAGCACGTCCACTGGGCTTTCGGCGCGAAGGATCAGGACGACTTCCTCGCCAGGTCCGAAGCGATGAACCTGAACGGCCATATGGACCGGATCACCGTCCCGTTCCTCGTCACCCACGGCGCGAACGATCGCCAGATCAGCGTGAAATATGCCGACGATCTGTACGACCAGCTCGTCAATTCGCCACGTCGCGAGAAGGTGATCTTCACCCCTCGCGAGGGCGGGGTCGAGCATGTCGGGGCGGACAACATGGCCTATGGCCGCGACCTGATCTCCGACTGGTTCGCCGAGACGTTGGGAGGACGCAACTCATGACGCGCCGTATCGTCGACCTGTCGATCGCGATCGACCCGGAGGTCATCACCGATCCGCCCTTCATGCGGCCGAGCATCGCCCGCCAGACCCACCACGAGACGGTGGCCGAGGCGGCGATGTTCTTCCCCGGCATCACGGCGGAGGCGATGGCGGGCGGCGAAGGGTTCGCGGCGTCGGAAATGCTGACGCTGAGCACGCATAACGGCACGCATCTCGACGCGCCGTGGCATTATCATCCGACCATGAACAGGGGGGAGCGGGCGATCACCATCGACGAGGTGCCGCTCCAATGGTGCCTGCAACCGGGCGTGAAGCTCGACTTTCGCCATCTGTCCGACGGGCATGTCGTGACGGCGGCCGAGGTCGAGGCCGAGCTGGTGCGGATCGGGCATGAACTGCGCCCGCTCGACATCGTGCTGGTCAACACCTCCGCAGGCGCGGCGCTGGGGCGGCCCGACTTTCTCGGGCGCGGTTGCGGCATGGGGTATGAGGCGACCCTGTACCTTACCGAGCGCGGCGTCCGCGTGACCGGCACCGATGCCTGGAGCTGGGACGCACCGTTTAGTCACACCGCCGCGCGGGTCGCCGAAACGGGCGATTATTCGCTGGTCTGGGAAGGCCATAAGGCGGGCCGCGAGATCGGCTATTGCCACATGGAGAAGCTGACCCGGCTGGAAGAGCTACCTGCGACCGGCTTCACCGTCTCCTGCCTGCCCGTCAAGGTGAAGGGTGGTTCGGCAGGCTGGTGCCGCGCGGTCGCGATCTTCGAGGAATAGGGACATGCGGCTCGCGACCCGTGAGGATGGCAGCCGGGACGGCATGCTGGTCGTCGTATCGCGCGACGGCATGCGCGCTCTGCCCGCCGGAGTGTCGATGCAGGCCGCGTTGGACGATTGGACTCGCCTGGAACCGATCTTGCGCGGGTTGGCCGGGCGGGTCAATGAGGAGGGTGAGGTCCTGGACGTCTCCGCGTTGCAGGCCCCCTTGCCGCGGGCATGGCAGTGGCTCGATGGCTCGGCCTTCCCGACTCATGGCGCGCTGATGCAGAAGGCGTTCAACCTGCCGCCGATCGAGACCGACAGGCCACTTATGTATCAGGGCTTGTCGCACCATTTTCTCTCGGCCACCGAGGACGTGCCCTTGCCCAGCGAGGCGGACGGCATCGACTTCGAGGGCGAGTTCGCGGTGGTGACGGGCGACGTGCCGATGGGCTGCACGGCGGACGAGGCGCTGGCACACATTCGTCTGGTCATGCTGCTCAACGACTGGTCGCTGCGCGCGATCGCGCCGATCGAAATGAAGACCGGATTCGGCTGGATACAGGCCAAGCCGGCCTGCTCGGTCGCGCCCTTTGCCGTGACACCCGACGCACTGGGATCCGCCTGGTCCGAGGGTCGTGTAGGACTGCCGCTGACCGTCGAGGTGAACGGGCGCTGGTTCGGCCATCCGGTCGGCGATCAGATGGCCTATGGCTTTCACGAACTGATCGCTCATGCCGCGCGGACCCGGAATCTGCCCGCGGGGACGATCATCGGGTCGGGCACGGTGTCGAACGCCGATCATGCGCGGGTCGGTTCGACCTGCCTGTCCGAGCGTCGCGCGATCGAGATGATCGAGGGCGGGGCGCCGCGCACCCCCTTCCTGTCCTTCGGAGACCGGGTGACGATGCGGGCGGGGCCGTTGTTCGGCACGCTCGACCAGCGCGTGGTCGCGGGATGACCGGCACCCGCGCCTTTCTCTTCAGTCCCGAGGAGATCATCGACGAGGCGCGCAACGGGCGGATGTTCATCTTGGTCGATGACGAGGACCGGGAGAATGAGGGTGATCTGGTCGTCCCCGCGCAGATGGCGACGCCCGATGCGATCAATTTCATGGCGCGGCACGGGCGCGGCCTGATCTGCCTGGCGATGGCGAGGCCTCGCATCGAGCAGTTGGGCCTCGACCTGATGACGCGGAGCAACGGCACGCGGCACGAAACCGCCTTTACCGTCTCGATCGAGGCGAAGCATGGGGTGACCACCGGCATCTCCGCCGCCGACCGCGCCCGCACCATCGCGGTGGCGATCGATGCGGCGCAGGGACCGGAGGCGATCGTCAGCCCCGGCCATGTCTTCCCGCTGGTCGCGCGCGACGGCGGCGTGCTGGTGCGCGCCGGGCATACCGAGGCCGCGGTCGACGTCGCGCGGCTGGCAGGGCTTAATCCTTCCGGCGTGATCCGCGAGATCATGGACGAGGATGGGACGATGGCGCGGCGTGACCGGCTGATCGCCTTCGCCCAACTCCATGGCCTGAAGATCGGCTCGATCCGCGACCTGATCGCCTATCGTCGTCGCCACGATCATCTGGTCGAAAAGCGCGCGGAGACCGAGTTCGACAGCGAATGGGGCGGCCGGTGGCGCGCCATGACCTTCTGGAACAAGGCAACGGGCAGCGAGCAGGTCGCGCTGGTCAAGGGGGCCGTCGATCCGGCGCGCCCGACCCTCGTGCGCATGCACGCCTTGTCGCCCTTCACCGATTTGTTCGGCGAGGCGAACGCGCGCAGCGGCCTGCTGCGCCGGTCGATGGAGGCGATCGGCCGGGAAGGGGCCGGGGTCGTCGTGGTCATCAACCGTCCGCGCCCCGATGGCTTGACGCTGGCGATCCATGCGCGGGCGGGCGTGACGGTGCCCGACATGGAGGAACTGCGCGATTACGGCGTCGGCGCGATGATCCTGAACGAACTGGGCGTCGGGGAGATGATCCTGCTGACCAACAGCCACCGCACGCTGGTCGGGTTGGAGGGGTACGGATTGCGGGTCGCGGGGGAGCGCGCGATCTGACCCCGCCCTTGGCTCAGGCGCTGCCCGACCGGCGATAGGCGCGGGGCGACATCCCGGCATGGCGGGTGAAGAAACGGGTGAAATAGGCCGGGTCGGCAAAGCCGATCGCAAAGCCGACCTCCGCTACCGACAGATTGGTATAGAGCAGCGCCCGCTTGGCATCGAGCATGGCGCGCTGGTCGAGCATCGCGGCAGGCGACTGGGCGGCGATCCGGGCGCAGGCGACGCGCAACCGGCTTTCGCTGGTGCCCAAGGCCTCGGCATGGATGGCGATCGGCTCGCGCAGGCGGAAACGTTCGTCGATGCGGGCGCGGAAGCGGGCGACCAGGCTCTGATGGTGTCCGGGCGCGGCGCGGATGCTCCCCCGCATTCCGCCCGACGCGCGCAGCGTCTCGACCAGCACGGCGAGCAATGCCGCATCCACCGCCGCGCCATGCCCCGGTGCCGACCAGCCGAGTTCGCGCATCAGCGTCGCGATGCCTGCACCGATCGTGCCGGTCGCCGCCTCGTCCGGGTAGACCACGCCCACCCGGTCGAAGACCGCCGCCAGGCCCGGATAGCGGCCTTCGAGCTGCGCGAGATGACGGACCGACAGGGTGACGACCGCGCCCGCCGACTCGTGAAGCCAGTCGAAACCATGGACGATCCCGGCAGGCACGATCAGCAGCGCGGGGGCGGTGACCGCGAGATTCTCCCCCTCCGCCCGCATCGTGCCGCCACCCTGTTCCAGCAGGAAGAGCTGGATCAGGTCGGCATGGGCATGGGGCAGGATCGTCCATTCATGCGGGCGCGAACGATCGTCGAGCCGCTCGGCATGGACGAAGCCGTCCTCCACCGCGCGATGCGGTTCGCCATAAAGGTAGAAGCTGGGGATTGCTGCCACGGCCATCGCCTATCGCTAATGCGGGGCAACCGGATCGTCCAATTTTTTGCGCGGCCCGTCCATCGTTTGCCAGCGCGGTTGGCGGCATGATCCGGGCATGAAGGCGAGCAACGCCGGCTTCGAGAGGATGACATGAGGCACCGGACACAGGTGGCGATAATCGGCGCGGGACCGGCGGGCATGTTCCTGGCGCACCTGCTCCACGCCGAAGGGATCGACGCCGTCGTCATAGAGCGCCGCGACCGCGATTATGTCGAGGGACGGGTGCGTGCGGGGGTGCTGGAACAGGGCACCGTCGCTTTGATGCGGCGGCTGAACGTGTCGGCCCGGCTGGAGCGGGAGGGGCTGGTCCACGGCGGCACCAATGTCGCGCTCGATGGGCAGGTGTTCCGGATCGACATGGCGGCGCTGACCGGCGGTTCGACCGTCACCGTCTATGGCCAGCAGGAGGTGATGCGCGACCTGTTCGACGCGGCCGGGGAGCGCGGGCTGTCGATCGTCTGGAATGCCGAGGATGTGACGCTATCCGGTCTGGACGGCGATCGGCCGACCGTGATGTGGCGGCGCGAGGGGCTGGAGCGGCAACTGGACTGCGATTTCGTGGTCGGTTGCGACGGCTATCACGGCGTCAGCCGGGCGGCGATCCCGGCGCATGTCCTGAAAGTCTTCGAGCGGGTCTATCCGTTCGGCTGGCTGGGCGTGCTGGCCGATGTGCCGCCCGCCGATCACGAACTGATCTACGCCAATCACGAACGCGGCTTCGCGCTCGCCTCGATGCGCTCGCCGACGCGCAGCCGTTATTATATCCAGTGTGCGCTGGACGAGGATCTGGCCGACTGGTCGGACGATCGCTTCTGGGACGAACTATGCCTGCGGTTGGGGGCGGAGACGGCGGCGAAGGTGACGCGCGGCGCATCGTTTGAGAAGACGATCGCGCCGCTGCGGTCGTTCGTGGCCGAACCGATGCGCTGGGGGCGGCTGTTCCTGGCGGGGGACGCAGCGCACATCGTCCCGCCCACGGGGGCCAAGGGCATGAACCTGGCCGTGTCCGACGTGACCATGCTGGGCGCGGCGCTGACCGAGCATTATCGCGAGCGATCGAGTGCCGGGATCGACCATTATTCGGCGCGCGCGCTGGCGCGCGTGTGGAAGGCGGAGCGCTTTTCCTGGTGGTTCACCTCGGTGACCCACCGTTTCCCGACCATGGACGGCTTCGATCGGCGCATCCAGATGGCCGAACTCGACTATCTGCGCGGATCGCCCGCCGCGCAACGCACGCTCGCCGAAAATTATGTGGGCCTGCCCCTGGAGATGGCATGAAAAGCAAGATTTATCCCTCCCCCGCCGCAGCGCTCGACGGGCTCTTGTTCGACGGGATGACGATCATGTCGGGCGGCTTCGGCCTGTCGGGCAATCCCGAGAGCCTGATCCCGGAGGTCCGCGCGAGCGGGGTGAAGGGGCTGACCGTCATCTCGAACAATGCGGGAGCGGACGGCTTCGGCCTGTGGATGCTGCTGGAGAGCCGGCAGGTTCGTAAGATGATCTCCAGCTATGTCGGCGAGAACAAGTTGTTCGAGCAACAATATCTGTCGGGCGAACTGGAACTGGAACTGAACCCCCAAGGCACGCTGGCCGAGCGCATCCGGGCGGGCGGCGCGGGCATCCCGGCCTTCTATACCAAGACCGGCGTCGGCACGGTGGTGGCCGAGGGCAAGCCAGTCGAGACGTTCGAGGGGCAGGACTATGTCCGCGAAACCTGGCTGCGCGCCGACCTGTCGATCATCAAGGCGTGGAAGGCCGATCCGGCGGGGAACCTGCTGTTCCGCAAGACGGCGCGCAACTTCAACCCGAACATGGCGACTGCGGGCAAGGTCACGGTGGTCGAGGTGGAGGAGATCGTCGCGGCGGGGGAGATCGACCCGGATTGCGTCCACACGCCCGGCATCTTCGTCGACCGGATCGTGCGCTCGACCATCAACGAGAAGCGGATCGAGAAGCTGACCACCCGCGTGCGGGAGGATGCGGCATGAACTGGACCCGCGACGAGATGGCGGCACGCGCCGCGCGCGAACTGCAGGACGGATATTATGTCAACCTCGGCATCGGCATCCCGACCCTTGTCGCCAACCACGTCCCCGCCGGGATCGACGTGACCTTGCAGTCCGAAAACGGCCTGCTCGGCATCGGGCCCTTCCCCCATGAGGGGGAGGCGGACCCCGACCTCATCAATGCGGGCAAGCAGA